>JAYVRW010000112.1:0-6505 GCA_043775925.1 Blastocatellia bacterium | reverse complement strand
CGTCATGGCTACATCTGCCGCACAAGTTGATTTGTCTGCGCCTAAATCGAAGGCATTTCGTTGGGTGAAAATATTATTAGTGGCATTAGTTCTCTTACTGGGATTTTTTGCCACTATCGGATTAATGCCCGCGAAATCTGATTTTGTCGGTAACGAAGGGACTGCCGGCGTTGATCCGAAAGGCGGCGGCTTAAAGAAATCATATCCAACCATGGTAGCGCCGGTTGATAATCCGGCGCCGACTGATGCTAAAAATGATCCGCGTGTTGAGCTTGGACGGTTATTGTTTTTCGATCCGATTTTGTCCGGCGCGAACGACACTTCGTGCGCGACATGTCATCATCCTGATCTTGGATTCAGTGATGGGCGCGGACTTTCAATGGGGAAGGGCGGGAAAGGGATTGGCTCTGATCGTGAAGGTGGCGAAGTCGTCAAGCGCGGCGCTCCGTCGCTTTGGAATGCGGCTTATAATCACAAACAATTCTGGGATGGACGTGCTGAAAATCTTGAGGAGCAAGCCAAAGGCCCGATTACGAACGAACACGAGATGTCCGAAAATCCTGAGAATTTAGTGAAGGAATTGAAGAATATTCCTGAGTATGTGCAGAAATTTGACGCCGCTTTTAAAGGTGAAAATGGCTCCGGGTTGAATTTCGATAATGTCGCAAAAGCGGTCGCCACATTTGAACGAACTCTCATCGCAAATAATTCTCCGTTTGATAAATTTGTCAATGGAGACAAGTCTGCGCTGACGATGGCGCAGAAACGCGGCTTCAATTTATTTCGCTCCGGTAAAACCAGATGCTTCGAATGTCACGGCGTTCCTACCTTTAATAATCATGATTTCAAAATTATTGGAGTTCCTGACATTGAAGGTCAGGAAAAAGATTTTGGTAGATTTGATGTCACGAAAGGCGAAGGAAATAAATTTGCGTTCAAGGTTCCGACACTGCGGAATGTCGCATTGAGTGCGCCATACATGCACAATGGACGATTTAAAAATCTTAGTGAAGTGATTGATTTTTACGCGGCTGGTGGTGGGCCGGGAATGGGAAATCCGGTCCCTGGGCTAGACGACAAGATGCGTCCGTATAGTATTTCAAAAGAAGAAAAAGCGGACTTGATCGCGTTCCTGAATGCATTAACTGACGAATCGAATTTGCCCGCCGTACCCGCGAAAGTGCCGTCGGGTTTGCAGGTCGTAGATTCAATTGCCAACCCCGCCCGTATCGAAGCGAAGAATTTTAATCTCGGCGCTTCGCCTGAAGAGCGCATCACGCGCAACCCGACTACGATTGTCGTCAAGGCGGGTCAATCCATTCAAACCGCTGTCAATACGGCTCGCAACGGCGATACGATTTTAGTGCAGCCGGGAATTTACAAGGAAAGTATTCACATTGATCTTGACGACATCACGTTGAAAGGCGCGAATACGGCGAGTCCGTTTGAATTTGCCAAAGCGAAACCGACGGAAGCGCAGGCGGGCAATTATGGCGTATCCGGTTGGCCGATTATTGACGGAGGCAATGATATTGCGGATGGCATTGTCGCTACTGGCAGTAACTTTCATATCGAAGGTCTTGAGTTCAGAAATTTCAAAGCGAATGGCATTCAGGTGCAGCATGCAAGCAAACCAGTCTTTAGAGATTTACTGGTCAATCATTCAGGCTTGTATGGAACATATCCAGTGAGTTGCACGGGAGTTTTAATTGAGCGTGTCGCCTGCACGAATATTGCCGACGCTGCGATTTATGTTGGTCAATCCCGCGACATCGTAGTTAAAGACAGCATCGCGTGGGCGAGCGTGACAGGAATTGAAATCGAAAATTCCGTTAATTCCGTTGTCGAAAATAATCATACCTGGGATAACGCGGCGGGGATTTTAGTTTTTCTGCTTCCGAATAACGTCTCCAAAGTTGGACGCGATCACATCGTTCGCAATAATCTGGTGAATGATAATAATCATGTGAATTTTGGAAATCCTACTTCGACGGTTGGGCAGGTTCCACCAGGCAGCGGAATTCTGGTCATGGCGGTGGATAATGTCGAAGTCGTCAACAATGAAATCCGAGGCAACAATTCTTACGGTATCGCCGTCACCAGCCTTGAAGTTTCATTTCCAAAAGGGACGCAGTTTGATGTCGGTACAACGCCTGAAAATGTAGTGATTCATCACAATCAATTCGCTAACAATGGCTTGAAACCCGATCCGCGCATTCTGAAAGATGGCTTCAAGGGGAAAGACTTATTGTGGGATTTGAGCGGTTCGACGAACCGTTGGGATGAGCCAGTAGGCACGCGGATGTTCCCATTGCCGAGCGAAACAATGCCTTCCTTTATTCGACGCGGATATTGGAGAGCTTTAAATTTTTACGCTAAATATTTAGGATAATTTATGTCGTTTACTAGAATGGATGAAAGCTCAAATGCGGAGTGGCAAGCCATTGGCAGGGAAGTAGCAAAGCGTCAGGCTACGATGCCGCACACAATAAAATCAATGCTTTTGCAGCTCGAAGCGCAAACCGATGGCTTTGCAGTGAATCAATTAATTCATTCGTTGCAGACGGCAACTCGTGCGTTACGCGCTGGCGCATCAGAAGAATTAATCGTCGCAGCTCTGTGTCACGATATTGGAAAAGTAATTTCTGTGGCGAATCATCCGGCGATTGCCGCCGAGATTTTACGACCGTATGTTTCTGAAGAGACGTACCAAATCATCCGCACACATCAGGATTTTCAAGGCCGTCATTACTACGCGCTGATGGGCAAAGACCCGGATGCGCGAAAGCAGTACGTGAACGAATCGTGGTTTGAATTGGCACAAAAATTTACGGATGAATGGGATCAGACTTCATTCGATCCACAGCACGAGACGCTTCCGCTTGAATATTTTGAGCCAATGATTGAGGGAGTTTTCGGGAAGAAATTATTTGCAACAATGAATTCTTGATATGCAGAAGCCTGCACGAAGTAAGTGTGTGGAATGAACGCCCTTACTGCGTGCAGGCTTCTGCATTTTATTCGACCTCGCACCATCTACAAATAAATTCTATTAAAGTCTCAGTGACTTCTACCAAAGAATCCAAATCAACCCATTCATCCGGCTGATGTGTATTGCCGCCGATTGGCCCAAAGATCAAAGCAGGAGTCTGAAAATACTGATGAAAGATAAACATGTCGCACGGCGCATTGAATCCTTGAATATTTGCTGGCTTGCCTGTGACGTTTTGAAAAGTCTCAGCTAATTGCGTCACTATGGGGGAATTGATTTCGATGGCAGAACCGGGCAGCCATTCAATCGCGGGAACGACTTCAGGTTTAATCGGAAACAATTCGGGACGAGCATTAACAATTCCATCAAACCAATTTGCAAAGACTTCATCGATCTCCGCAAGTTTTTCCCCCGGTACTTGCTGCCAATAAAGTTCTACACGGCAAGTTTGAGGAATTGTAGTTGGCTCACCTGATCCCCAGCCTCCCGCATTAATTTTCAAAACCCAAACCGGCACTGGATCGTCATTCATCGAATACAGTGGATGGATTGGAGCCTGTGCTTTGCGGAGTTTCGCAAAATTTTTCAGCTCTCCAAGAAAATAGTGAAGCTGATCTGTGACGCCTGATTCGGATTTACCTTCCTCAAGAATTCCGCCATCATTTGTTCTAAAAGTTATGTGAATAATCCGACCGCCAAGATGGGCTGGGCAAATAATATTTTGGCTTGGTTCTGTGATGATGACCGCATCGGCGTTGTAGCCTCTCAATCGTGCCGCGAGCGTTCCATTGACTCCGCCGAATTCTTCATCTACGACAGTTTCAAACATGACATCGCCTTTTAATTTGAGACCGGAATTGACGATAGTTTCAATCGCTACAAAAGAAGCTGCGATCCCGCCTTTCATATCGTTGGAGCCAAGCCCGTAAAGGCGATTACCTTCGATGACGGCTCCGAATGGATCATGTTCCCATTTTTCAGTCCCGCGCGGAACGGTATCAATATGCCCGGTGAGTAATAAAGATTTTCCGTTTCCCGATCCAGTCAGTGTCCCTGCAACATTCGGGCGATTCGTGTAGTCGCGCTGATGACGATACGCCGGATGAGTTTTAAGATTCTCAATGTCAGAGAAGTAGTACAAATCAGATTTCAACCCAATCTTTTGTAACCGATCATACAGATATTGTTGGCAGCCGTACTCTGCGCCAATCGGTGGAGTATTCTCCGAAGGAATTTGAATCAAGTTAGTTAAGGTGGCGATTAATTTCTGGCGGAGCATTTTTGAAGTTACTAATTTCATCGCATTAAATACCAGGTACTGAATCTATACACAAGAGTCTGATAACGTAAGATAGTAATAATTGCCCCGAAACGTTACGTTTCGGGGCAATTAAAAGAAAAACCTTCACCAACAAAAAGCTTACAGAAAATCATGCACCTCCGCTTACAAGCGGAATTCTGAATAAATTATAATCTGGAGTAAAAGAAAGGATTGGCTGGGGGGCAGGGATTCGAACCCCGATAGACGGATTCAGAGTCCGTAGTCTTACCGTTAGACGACCTCCCACCAGACGATAATTATCGTTATCTGTGCCCTGACTGTCAAGCAACACTAAGTCAATTTGACGGAAATTAGTTTGGAAATCCCAGGGTCTTCCATGGTCACGCCGTACAATGTTTTTGCCGCTTCCATTGTGCGCTTGCTATGGGTGATAATCATAAATTGGGTAGTTGAACTCATCTCTAAAATCTTATCTGCAAAGCGTCCGATATTTACTTCGTCAAGCGGAGCGTCCACTTCATCAAGCAGACAGAACGGGGAAGGGCGGAATTTAAAGATTCCAAGGACCAGCGCCATGGCCGCCATGGCTTTTTCTCCGCCGGAAAGGAGCAGTACATTCTGTAATCTTTTCCCGGGAGGTTGGGCAATAATATCAATTCCGCTTTCAAGCACATCGGTCTCGTCAATGAGCCGCATTTCTCCATGTCCACCGCCGAAAAGCTCTAAAAACATCTCCGTGAAATTTTTGTTAATTTGATGGAAGGCTTCGACAAATTTTTCTTTTGACCTGTTTTTGATTTCGTTGATGGCTGACAGTGTATCGGCAATGGCTGTTTCGATGTCAGCTTTTTGCTCGACGAGGAAAATAAATCGTTGTTCTAATTCGCCTAACTCTTCTAACGCTAATAAATTAACCGGCCCCAGATTTTCGATCTTCTGTTTTAACTCAGCTAGTCGAAGCTTGCCGGATTCTAATTCAAACCCAGATGGAAAGAAGCTGGCAGGATTGTTTTCTTCAAGCTCACTCAGCGAAAATTCATCATCTGACTCTTCATCTTCTACGATATTTTTCACTACTGAATGATCTTCAATCTGTTCAAGCGTCGTCAGATATTCTTCATAGCGGGCGACAAGTTCTTCGAGCGGATCACCAAGGTCGGCATAACATGTTGCTTTCAAATGATCCAGATCGGTCGCTGATTTGGTTTTGGAAATCTCTACCTGTGACAATGATTCACGTGTGCTTGTCAGGCTGTCTCGAAGCTCGGCCAGTTGTTTTTCAGTTTGTAAGTGTAATTCTTTTTTCTGTGATAGCACTAAGGCGAGGACTTCGGTCTCGCCTGAAAACTGTGACAATTTCTCGTCTTCAATCAGGATTGATTCGGTAATGTTTTGCAGCGATTCGTTGAGCGAGGCAGTTGTTTCTTCCGCTTCTAATGCTTCCATCTGTGAACGCGATAAGCGCTGAGAAATATCCTGACTTTCGTTCTCAAGGCGTCGAATTTCGTTCTGTAAAGCTTTTCTTCGCTCTGACTTAGCTGCGAAGTCGGCGCGCCGACGTGATAACTCCTGCGCACGGTCCTGCGATTTTTCACGCATCTCTAAAACATTCGCCTGAGAGATTTCCGCGAGCTGTTCAGCTTCTAACAATTGCTTTTCTGCATTCTGTAATTCGGTCTCTGCGTGGGAGAGTTTACTCTGAAATTCTGATAACTCATTCGCTACCTGCTGCTTTTCCTTTTCGACAATCGTGAGGTGATGATTGGCACGTTCCAGCTCCCGTCGCAGTTGCTGCTCAAGTCCACGCTGAACAGCCAAGTCTTTTTCTGTTTGCCGAAATTGTGCGTCAAGCTGCGAGCGCTCCTGAATTGATACGTTTAATTTTCCTTTAACAGTCACCAATGCTTCCTGTTGCACCTCAAAGGCAAATTCTAATTGCTCGACTTTTTCAACCAACTCAGTAATTTCGCGTTTGAGTGCCAGCACCCCGATGCTTTGTTCGGCTGTACTCCCACCGGAGATGATTCGCCCGGCACTGATAAATTCACCCGTATTCGTTAGATAGGACGATCCTTTTCCGTTCGATTGGATGGAGCTTTGAATGGCTGCATGAATTTCAGTAGCCAGATAAGTATCACTGATGCGGGGTAAGGCATGTCGAAGAATTTCATTAATTTCGGGCTTCAATCCCAGCACATCAATCAAGCGAACAACATCAGGATTTGCACTAT
>JAYVRW010000111.1:0-25105 GCA_043775925.1 Blastocatellia bacterium | reverse complement strand
TATACCATCGGAATACCTTGCTTGTAGACCATAAAATCGAAGGCGTTGCCGTGCCATCCACTGCTGCAAATCGCGTCTTTTTCGATGGGCATACAGTTTAGCAAATCCTGTACAAATGGCTGACTTATAAAGACCATCGTAGCCCCTAGCGTCGCCTTGGCTATACCCGGGGTTTCAGTCTCAAAATGGTAAGTAATGGCATTCGACCCATCCTGATAGTTTTTGTATTGACTCGCCAATGCCACAGCGGTTGTGGCAAAAGCCCAACAGGTATTACATCCTTCGCCCTGATTCATCACCTCTCCGACCTTTACTCCCAGATCGCGCCAATCAATTTTTTTCATCACCAGACGCTCCTTAACAAATCGTGGACCGGTTGCAGCAATGGCGCTATCAATCATCTCGCGCCACTCCTTTTTTTCTTTGTCAGTCGCATTTGGTCGGAGCGCCAGCCAGCTTTCGTAAATTTTATTGTACTTGTCTATCTTGCTTTGTTTGTAGGCGAGCGCCTTCGTACGAATTTCTCTGGCGTGTTCTGATTCACCGAGCGGAACCGTCAGCTTCCCCCATTTTTCCTTGATTCGTTTTTTATCCTCTTTGGTCATCGAAACGCCGACCAGATAGGTCATCGGCTCGTTAGTCGAATCTTTGTCAGGAGAACAGGTCAATGGCTTAGCTTGCGCCATCGAAGCAGTGCCAACACGCGGTTGACGTTTGGGGGTTCTGCGCTGCGCTGTGACATCATTTGGTATGATTACCACTAATAACGCAAGAAGTACGATGAAGAGTACTCTGTTCATAAACTCCTCTAAAAGTTCAGAGTTCACGCTGCCAAACAACCACGCTGAAGCGTGAACTCTGAACGACTGATGGCCATTTAGTTTTCCGGCATTCCAATATTGCACTCTGACTGACTGGAGATGCAGATGTCACCGCATTTTATCTGCCCTGGCCCGCAACCGGCTCCAGCCCCAACTCCCAGTTTATTTTCAACCATTTTCACGCACTTCGTTTTCTTCGCGTATTTTTCAATTTCTTTTTTCACGGCTTTGGTCGTGACCCAACCTTCCAACGTCAG
This sequence comes from Blastocatellia bacterium, assembly GCA_043775925.1. Taxonomy (GTDB): domain Bacteria; phylum Acidobacteriota; class Blastocatellia; order RBC074; family RBC074; genus JAFDVL01. Next base: position 24,027 of record JAYVRW010000111.1, on the reverse strand, counting down.
AATGTTATCCTTGATCCTGACGTTGATATGACTTTTCTGTCCGTCGTATTTGACCTTAATCTGTTTATAGATTGATTTGACGACAGCGACGTTATCACAGTCGGCGACGGCGGTAGCGTGGATTGGATTGACACCGAAGGCGGCAATGGTTGCCAATGTGAAACAGACCATCAATGAAAATACCAGAACCGCTTTTTTAGTCATGAGTTGTTTTGACATTTCTGTTCTCCTATTTAAAGTTGCTCAGCATAGACAACAAGCTGTAGCGGGATTGTTTTCCGAAGTAAATCGCTTTCCCGTCCGGTGCCCACGCCAGACTGGAAAAATAAAGTCGGGCATCATTATTGCTGGTAATTTTTTTCGCCAGACCTCCACCTGAAGGCATCACCCACGCGTTATCTTTGCCTTCCTGATGTGCGGCGTAGGCAATGGTTTTTCCGTCCGCAGATAAATGAATATTGTAATAATAAGCAGCCTGTAATTCGGCGATGGAACGCTGCGCTTCCTGCTCAACTGAAACTTGCATCAGGGTGATTTCAGTGGGAGAACCGGTGGCGGTTTTACCCGGCAAAGCGGCGAGCAGTAAGCCTTTTCCGTCCTGCATCCAGCCTAGTAAACGTAAAAATTTTTCCGCTTGAAAAATAATTTTTGATTGCTTCGTCTCAACGTCAACGATTCGGACTCCGTAGGTTAGTTGCCCATTCACAATTTTGTTTGGTTTGGTTGTATACGCAATGCGTTTTCCGTCAGCCGACCACAAAGGACAGGAAATTCCCAGATTAGCGTCACTGTTATCCGTGAGCTGCTTATCATCTGTACCGTTCGCCGAAACCAGCCAAAGATTTGCCTGCCCGCTTCTTTTCGAGCTATAGACAATCTGACGGCTGTCAGGCGACCAGCTAAAATAACTGGTCTGGACGCGGTTATAAGGCAGGACTGAATTCTCAAAAGATTCAAGCCCTGTCAGAAGTTGCTTCTCTCCGCCACCTGTCGCATTGGCTATCAACAAGCTGTAAGCATTGCCTGCTAATCGCAGAAATGCTAATTGCTTGCCATCCGGCGACCACTGCGGAAGCACGCCCTCAGCAGCCAGCATCAACGGTTGCCCAGCTTCCGTGACAGGCTTTATGAAGAGTGCGCCACTGGAAATTTTGTCACCCTGACTTAGATTTTTGATGGATTGAAAGACAATTTTTTTTCCATCTGGAGAAACCTCTGGCCAAAGCTCAGAAGTACTATCTGAAGCCAATGCAAATTCGTTGGCATTCGCCAGAGTGACTCCCCAAACATCAGATTCTTCTTTGGAAGAACCGAACAAAATCTTTGTCCCGTCTGCCGACACGTCCAATGCCAGAGCGTCTTTATCGCCGAAGGTAATTTGCGCCGGCTGACCGCCGTTCGCACCGGCAACAAACATTTGATAGCTGCCGTCAACACTGCCGCTGTAAAAAATTCGATTGCTGTCGGGATGCCAGACAACATTTCTAATTTCAACTGGATTGGTTGCAACCTCGGTCGCGCTTCCTCCATGTGTAGAAATCACATTCAAGTTGTGCTTGCCTTTTTCATCTATGCTGATGTATGCAATGCTCGCCTCATCCGGTGAAATATTGAGTTGAGAAATTTTTACTTTCGAGGCTTCAAAGTTAGTGATTTGCTTCGCTTCACGCGACGTGACATCCAGCGCAAAAAGATTATTTTTCAACTGATAATAAAGCTTATTATTTTTTGACCAGTGTCTTAAATTAACGTCGCCTTCACTATTTTGAAGCGGTTTAATTTCGGTGGGAGTCCCGCCAAAATAAGGGATCCGCCAGATGCCGGGATGATTGCCTCTGAGCGAAACGAACGCCACTTCTTCACCATCAGGAGACCAGATCGGATTATCGTTTTTGAATTCGTCCGTCGTAATCTGAACCGGATTTCCAGTCGTTGTCTGTTTCACCCAAATGCTTTTCACCCCGCTTTCCGTCGAACTGTAAGCAATGCGTTTGCCGTCAGGAGAAAACGCGCCAATGCTATACACCTCGCCGGGAGTTGCCGTCCAACTCACCACTTCAGAAGTTTTTAAAGAAGCCAGCGGAGGAATTTCAACTGCCGTGTTACGGGTGAATCGCCAGATGCCAAATCCCACCGCCAACGTCAGCAACAAGCCGATTACATAACGCATTGAGAAAAGCGAAGACCACCGCGCACCTGAAAAATTATTCTGTGTTGGCGGGCTGGCTGATAGCTCATTCGTCTCAACAAAATTGCCTGGTGAAGTGGCGACTCCATAATTTCCGGCTGTCTTGCTTTCATCGCTTCGAGCCGTCGAAATCCCTCTCACAACATAATGGTTATGGTGGATCACATTCACTAAATCCCGTTTCAATTCCGCCAGCGTCTGGTATCTGTCAATCGGTTCCTTGGCTAAGGCTTTTTTGATAATGGAGGCGAGTGCTAAATCCACCTGCGGATTGATTTCACTTGCCAGCGACGGTTCGTCATACAAAATCAGATGCAGCGTATCTATATCGTTGCGTCCGTTAAATGGTCGTGTCCCTGTCAGCATTTCGTACAACAAAATACCAAAAGAAAAAATATCGCTGCGGGCATCCAACGGCGCACTTCTGGCCTGCTCCGGCGACATGTACGGAATCGTTCCGATGATGCCAAGATGCGTCGTGACATCTTCCAGCGCGGGAGTCTCTGAATCGGATTTCTCTTCAGAATGCATTTGTTTCGCTAATCCGAAATCCAGCACGACCGCGACATTGCGTTCATTCACAATGACATTCGCAGGTTTTATATCACGGTGAATAATTCCGTGCTGGTGCGCTTCGTGTAACGCATCCGCCACATCCAGCGCATAAGCGAGCGCCGTTTCGGTTGACAATCCTTGTTGCGAAATCAGGCGCGACAGCGTCTCACCCTGAATGTATTGCATCGCAATAAAAACAGTGTCTTCGTGCTGCCCGACCTCATAAACAGTGCAGATGCTCGGATGCGAAAGAATCGAAGCGGCTCTGGCTTCTCTGAAAAAACGCTGTCGCGCCGTCGGCTTATCTGTCAGTCCCGGCGACAACGTTTTGATCGCAACCGTGCGACCCAATTTCGTATCAATGGCTTTATAGACTTCGCCCATGCCGCCACGACCCAACAGCTCTTTGACCTTGTAATGATTAATGACGCGCTCCATCAGCAACGTTTGCGTCGGGATGGGAATCGTCAAGGCTTCAGCTTTAAAATTTTCAGCTTGTTCGTGAACGGAAAGTAAAGTGTTGACTGCCGCTAACAAATCGGGATTTGAATTGCAGGAATCATTGATAAAATCAGTGCGCCGCGCCGGAGCCAGCTTCACAGCCTCAGCCACAAGTTCCTTCGCCCGATCCAGGGTTGCAGTCAATTTCATCGTGTCAACATAGCGCCTAATTGTGAGCCGTTGCGGTCAAGTGCTCGCAATTCCAAAAAATGTTATCGGTTATTAAAACTGCTGGCCGGAATACAAAAATCAGCCAGCCGGGGGAGGTTGAAAAATATTTCAAATTGGATAAGTCACGATTTGGCTACCGCGCGGCCCTGTGACCCAACTGTTGATGACCGCAGAAAACTTTCCTGCTGTGCCACCGGCGACAATAATTTTTATCGCTTCAGGACGGGCGAATTTTCGATAGCATTCTTCACCATTCATCAGCACTTTCGTATAATAAGAGGCCTGATGAGTCCCTTCGCCACCATCATTCTCCGCATAATATCTGATCGGAATTCCCGTGTTCTCGTATAAGAAATCACGAATACTTTCTTTTGTGAAGCCGTCACGATGCAATGTCTTCACATGCTCAGGACACAGCACCACCAACGCTTCGATCATGGAACAAACACGAAAACTCCACGACGTTGCCAGCGTGTGCGAAAGTGCCTGCAAAATCGTACGTCCGGTGCGAGCATAATGTTCACTGACACCACGTGGAGGTTCCGCCGTAAAAAGGGTGACGGTACTTTCTTCCACCGCAAATCCGGCTTCAACATGAAAAGGCTCCCACGGATTTTCTTCTTCGTTTTCGGCGATACAGTACGAAAATTTGCCGGGATTTCCCAGCGTAGACATATCAATTTCGCCGGGCTTCGCACCGCCAATGTTCGTCAGAATTAATTGGAACGCACGACCCAGCGTGCTATTCGCGCGGGCCACATTGCTGAACACATTGCTGCCGGAAACGAAGCCGAGGGCATGACGAATCGGCCCATTGAGGATGATGAGTGGCGCGGCAAAATGCGTCGTCGCCTGTGCGCCGTGCAAATTAAATCGTTCGTCACAAGCAGCGCGAATTAATGGAACCAGGACGCGCATCATTTCCGGCGCGCATCCCGCCATCACCGCATTCGCCGCGATTTTCTCCAGCGTCGCCGCTCCGTAATTTGGCGGAATTAGTCCAATAATTTCATCTGGTGGCAGCGACATTGCCTGCAACATTTTTTCGACGCGCTCCACCGTTGGAGGAATCACGGGCAGCGGGTCATATTGCGCACAGTACTCAAATGGATCAATGTTATCAGCCAATTCAATCCGCGAAGCACGTTCACCACGCCTTGCATAAACATCAACCCTAACGCCGGAAGCACCTGCGGCTTCACCCTCCAAATGCCGCGAAGTGCAACCGGGTTTTGTGTTGGGCGAACCATCAAATTTATCCGCAATGATGACAGGTGCTTGTCCCAGCATCTCCGCGATTTTCGCCGCAATCGTGTTCAAATCATCTTTGTCAAAAGCGATTTGTGTGAAAACAATTTTCCCCGTGCTATCAATTAAAAACATAGTCGGCACAGCCTGCGGATCATACGCCCGCGACACGTGCAAATCCTGATCCATTAAAATCGGAAAGCTGATTTCATGGCGCGCCACAAATTCCCGTGTCGCGTTTTCGCTGTCCTGCGAAATTCCTACGATGTTAATTACTTCAGATTTGTAAATGTTGGCCAACCGCTCAAGATACAAAAACGTCAACTGACAAGTCGGGCAATCCGTCTCGAAAAAAGCCAGCAAGGATGAATTACCACTTTGCGAATAGTCAACGCCGTCAAGGTTCGGCAAAGTAAAAGGGGTTGCTTGTTCGTCAATTTGCAGCATAGATGTTCCTTAGTTTGAGCGGTTAAGAATCTGTACTGTATGCCTACAAACAATCAGCGTCAAGCAAGCCCCCAACAGTCAGATTTTCAGCTATTTTATTTTTTCTGAACACGTTCAAATATTTTCTTGACGAATGCTTTCATTCGTACTATCTTAATTTTGAACAAGTTCAGAAATTAATGAACGAGTTCATATTCTTAACTTTTAACCGGAGGCTTCTATGAATTTCGTAGTTTTCACATACCTGATCTACCTCGCCATCAGCATCACGCTGACGGCGTGGGTTGCACAAACACTCCATAAAAACGGGCGTATTTTCTTAGTTGACGTTTTTCACGGTAATGAACCACTGGCAGATTCGGTCAATCATTTATTGGTAGTGGGATTTTGTCTGATCAATTTTGGCTATGTCTCGCTCGCGCTCAAGCTTGGTTATGAAGTCATTAATATACAGGAAGCGGTGGAAGCATTATCGTCGAAAGTTGGGATGGTGCTGGCAGTCCTGGGTGGGATGCACTTTTTCAACTTGTACGTCTTCAGCCGGATTCGCCAGCGCAGTACGCTGATGGATGCGCCGCCACCTGTCCTACCGGACGGATGCACAATGGTGTAGGAAACGGAAGGAGGATCGTGATGCGAACTCTGACTGTCCTTTACGATGACAATTGTCGCTTGTGTCAGCGCGTCAAAATCTGGTTACGGGCACAACCGAAATTGATTCACCTGGATTTTGTTGCGGCGAATTCCGCCGAAGCAAAAGCGCGCTACCCCAAGCTGGATCATGCCGCATCCGTGAAAGAACTTTTTGTTGTCACCGATGAAGGAAATTTTTATCGTGACACCAAAGCGTGGCTGATGTGCCTGTATGCGCTGCGCGAATATCGCGGCTGGGCGTTTCGCTTCAGTACACCGGAACTGATGCCACTGGCACGACGCTTTGTTGTCAAAATTTCGAGCCTGCGCTTTAAATTCGGCTACCGAACTTCATAACGGCAGAAGCCTGACTGTTAAGGAGGGCAACAGTTTTCAGGAAATAACTTCCCCTGTACTGACGCCCTTGCTACGCGCAGGCTTCCGCATTAACTCAAGGAGAAAACTATGCCACCGAAACACAAATCATTACTCAATGAGGGCGAAACGGCTCCCAATAAAGGGGAGCAAACCAGAGCCTTGATCCTGAATACGGCGCTTGAAATGTTTGCAGAACGCGGCTACGAAGAAACTACGATGCGGGCAATTGCTGAACAGGCAGGTGTCGCGTTAGGTAACACGTATTATTATTTTCGCTCCAAAGAACATCTGGTGCAGGCCTTTTACAGCCGCTTGCACGAACAGCATCAAGCGACTTGTCTGCCAATTCTGCAAAAGGAAAAAACGATGCAAGGAAGGCTCCGCGCAGTACTCCGACAAATTCTGGACAACTCCGCGCCCTATCATCAATTTTCCGGCGTATTGTTTCGGACAGCGGCTGATCCGGGCAGTCCGCTGAACCCGTTCAGCCCTGAATCTGAAGTGGTGAGACAGGAAAGCATCGCGTGGTTTGCCGAAGTTATCAAAGATACGAAAACAAAAATTCCGCCTGATCTGGAATCGGAATTGCCTACGCTGCTGTGGCTGTATCACATGGGGATCACATTGTTTTGGATTCACGACAGATCGCCCAATCAGAGTAAATCGTATCGCCTGATGGAACATACTGTAGACATCGTGGCGAAGTTGATTACGTTAGCGAGTAATGCGTTACTACGCCCTGTCCGTAAATCAACGCTGCAATTAATAGCAAGTTTACGCGAGGAAACTTTTTGAGGAGAAATTATGACTACCAAAAAATATTTTCAGTTGTCGTTCTTTTTACCGTTGATTCTACCATTGATACTCTGCCTGGGATTGTGGGGGTATCACGTAAAGTTTACAGCGCCGAATCGTCTCATCAGCATTGTCGCAGTCTTTGGCTGGTCATTGGTCATTGGAGGAATCCCTTATTTAATTTTCCTTGCAGGCTTTCTGCGATGGAGCAGAGGAGCCAGAACTGCGTCAGAAATTTATCAATTTACCTGGCTCGCTCCCTTGTATTATGCAGGAGTATTTTTCTGCTTTGGCATCGTGATAAGTTTGATTGGAGTAATATTTGGCTTCGCCTATATCATCCTTGCTTTGCCGTTGTTACTGACTATTGCCGTTCAAGTTGGCTATGCGTATGTGCTTGTAGTCAATGGAATCTATTGGCTGGGCAAAACGATTCACTGCTTCCCTCAAGAATTAACAACCTGAACGGGGAAACAAATAATCAAGGCAAACCCGCACGAAGTAAGCGTGTATTTTTGCCCTTACTTCGTGCGGGCTTCCGCATTTCACGTGAGGGTTACTGGCACATGCATTTTCACAAACTCGCCAATCTGCTTAATCGCTTCGCGCCCTTCGCCCAGCATCGGATGATAGTAATGCCAGATGTGAACCATATCCTCCCAAACCTCTAACGTGACATTCACGCCAGCCGCTTTCGCCACGAGTTCCAGACTAATGGAGTCAGAGAAAAACGGGTCCGCCGTTCCGCCATGAATCAGCAATGGCACAAGTCCGCTCAGGTCAGCATACAGCGGCGAAGCCAACGGATTTTTGACCGCTGCTCCGTGCAAATAAAGCTGGACTAAATTCACCAGTCGTTCCCGCGTCGCCTGTGCTTCCGGCGTCGCGGAGTAGCTCGCGCCACTCAACATCAAATCTACCCAGGGACAAATTAAAACTCCGGCGGCTGGCAACGGCAGCCCCGCTTCACGCAGTGAAATCATCAATGCCAAAGTTAATCCGCCTCCGGCTGAATCTCCGGCGACGACAATTTTTTCAGGAGAAAATCCTTGCGCCAATAACCACTGATAGGCATTCACACAATCGTCCACCGCCGCTGGAAAAGGCGCTTCCGGCGCAAGCCGATAATCAAGCGCGAAAGCTGGCAGGTTCGTTGCAGCACTCAACCCCGCGACCAGATGGCGATGCGAACGCGGCGAACAAAACACATAAGCTCCGCCATGCAGATAAAGCATCGCGGCATCCTTGCGTACGCCAGGTGTCTTCACCCATTCACCCTTAAATTTTTCAGTCTGAATTTCTTCAACTTCCGTGCCTTCCGGCAAGCGGAATTTCAGCCCGTTTTCATCGTCCATCACACGACGTTCGGCGAGGGGTAATTTCTTCACTTCGGCATCTGCTGCTAAATATTCCAGCACTTTTTCTAGTTCGTTCGATTTCATAATTATGTCTCAAATAGACCACAGATTTGGCGGATCATGCAGGTTTTCGCTGATCTGTATTGATCCGCTTTATCTGCGGTCTATTGCTGGTTTCTGATTCGCCCACGGCTTGGCTTTTTCCAATTGCCCTGCCAGCCTAAATAAAGTTGCTTCATCGCCAAAGCGTCCCGAAAACATGACGCCGACTGGCAATCCATCCTTTGTCCAATGCAACGGAACCGACATCGAAGGCTGCCCCGTCACGTTGTACAGCGCAGTGTACGGGCTGAATTCCGTTACCTCTTTCCCAAATCTTGCCGGATCATCAAGGCTCAACAATCCTAAAGCAATAGGCGGTTTCGCTAACGTTGGACTTAAAATTACATCATATTTTTCCTGAAACTTCGCCATCGCCAAACCAACCTGATGCATGTAGGCGATGCTGCGCGAATACACCACGCTACTGATTTTATTACCGTTTTTGTACATTGACCACGTCGCAGGTTCGACATCATTTTCGGTGACTTCGTGTCCCAGAATTTTCGCCGCGTCTTCCAGCGTGCGCGTAATCGAAACCGTAATCACATTCAAAAACGATTGACGAAACAGCGCATTATCAATCGGCAGCGCAACCTCTTCGAGGCGATGCCCCAAACGTTCGCACAATTTCGCCGCGTCCAGCGCCGCTGTTTTGCATTCCGCATCCAGCGCCGCATTGCCCGGCGCATTGATCGCCAAAGCAATGCGTAACTTGCCCGGATCAGCACCAACTTCTTTCAAAAACGGACGTGCAGGCGGCGGACACGAATACGGCGCACCCAATTCATCACCCGCCGAAATGTCCAGCAAAGCCGCACTGTCACGCACTGAAATCGTCACCGCGTGATGTGCCGAGCAGCCGTTCCAACCTTCCATTGCAGAAGGCCCCAGCGGGATTCTTCCGCGTGTCGGCTTGATACCAAACAATCCACAGCACGAAGCCGGAATGCGGATCGAACCGCCGCCATCGCTGGCATGCGCCATCGGCAAAATCCGGCTCGCCACCGCCGCCGCCGAACCTCCTGATGATCCACCTGCAATGCGTTCCAGATTCCACGGATTGCGCGTCCTGCCATACACCGCCGATTCCGTAGTCGTCGTGATCCCCAACTCCGGCGAAGTTGTCTTGCCAAAAATCACCAGCCCCGCTTTTTTGTAGCGCGTCACCAACGTACTGTCGCTTTCCGCCAGATTATTTTTCCAGACTTTGCTGCCGTAAGAAGTCACTGTCCCCGTCAAATTCATCCCCAAATCTTTCAGCGCAAACGGAACGCCCTTGAACACGCCATCCGGCAAACCCTGCTTAATCGCAGCTTCGGCTTTGTCAAAAAATAACGAAGCGAACGCATTGATTTTCGGATTCACTGCTTCAAGTTTTTGCCGCGCCGCATTAAGCAATTCCAGCGGCGTAATTTCTTTTTTGCGGACCAGCTCAGCCAAGCCCAGCCCGTCATATTTTTCGTACTCCGTTGCGGCGTTCGTAATTGTATTCATAAGCGTGATAGCAGCAGCCATTGTTCCTTGTTTGAGAATATTGCGGCGTGTGATGGATTCGTTGGGCATAATGCAATACGGTATTTTCTACTAAATCGGATGGCATTCTATCAATAGCAATTGAAGGTTGAAAGCTGCGCATAAAAAAAGCGGAAGCCATTTCTGACTCCCGCTGATTTTGTAAAAAAGTAATGTCACTAAAAAGTCAGCCGCAATCCTAACTGTACCTGACGACCGGGCGCGGCAGTTGTGATCGTACCATAATTCGTTGCTGCCTGATTCACCACCAGTCCACCATTATTCAGGTTCAGATTGACGTGGTTCCAGGTATTGAACAGATCTCCACGAAATTGCAATTTGACCTGCTCAGTCACAGCGAACTGTTTACGAAGTGAGATATCCCAAATATTACGTCCAGGTCCAAGAATTGAGCCAACGCCAGCGTTACCGCGTCTGTCTTCAGGTGCGGGGCCAAAAGCGGCGGTATTGAACCAGCGAGACTGGTTGCGTTCATTATCTGGTAAGGCGATATTTCCGCCCAGATAATCAGCCCGCCGACCGCCAATCGTAGAGTTTGCTTGCGGCGTATAATACTGCCCTGTCTGGAAGCGAGTAATACCACTGACTTCCCAACCTTTTACTAAATTGCCTGCCAGACTTTTGCTCTTCAGGCTCTTGAAAAACGGCAGACGGTAGGTATAGGTCATAACAAAAATCTGGCGACGATCAAACGTTGCAGGCCCATAGCTGTAGCTGCGATTCGCAAACTCTTCAGGGTTATCACCATTGCCACTGGTATCAGCTAACGCTTTTGAGAAGGTGTAACTCACTGTCATGGTCGAGTTGCCGCGACGTTTGGCCGCGTACAATTGCAACGCATTATAGTTGGAGTTGGAATCGGACATGCGCAAACGAATCGCCGAAAATCCTTTGTATGGACGCAGCGCGTTTGTGGTTAGACGGTTGGCGGTGGGCAAGAGCAGATTGGCGCGAAGTGCATCAAACGAAGGTTGATTGATGTCTGGTTGACGCAACAGGTGGCGTCCCTGATTGCCAACATACGCCGCTTCAAAAAAGATGCCTTTGGGCAATTCGCGTTGCACACTCAAACTATAATTCATCGTCAGAGGAACCACGAGATTTGGATCAATCACATCAATCTGTGCAAACGGAGCCGGAGCCGCCGCTTTCGCGCTTATTAAGGCTGCAAGGTTGCTGTTTTCAAGCGTTGCGCTTTTCGTAAATGGCGGAACGTTCACCGATGAAAAAATTAGATTTCCTTCGGGCTTGTCATAGAAAATACCGAAGCCCCCGCGAATGGCAGTCTTGTTATCACTGAACGGAGCCAGCGCAAAACTAAAGCGCGGTGCAAATAAATGTTGCGGTTTGTAGACACCACGAGGCGCTCCCGTTGGAATAGATAAAACTGTTGGACTATTGCCGCCCGGAACTCGACCTAATTCATTGTCAGGTACTCCGTACCCAACGCGAACTAAGCCATTGAAGGGATTGCCGCCTTTGGTGGGATCAATCGTTCCATTTGCCAATACCGTCACAGCTTTGGACGGATCGTAAAGCTTAGGATCGAAATTCGCCATGTTGTTTTGCTGTGAATAGGTGGGCAAACCGTATTGATAGCGCACTCCGAATTCGACACTCAACTTGCGATTCACTTTCCAGCTATCTGAAACAAACGCGTCATACTGGGAAAACCGGAAAAACGCGACTGGATCAATGTCTGTTTCCGTATACGTGCGAAAATTTCCCATTAAAGCATCAGCCACCGCATTGCCGGTTGAAAGCGTATTTCCACTCGCATTGAACGAAACATTGCCCGTGTAATTCGGGCGCCCATTCTGATCTTTGCGGTTGCGGATATACATTAATCCCGTCTTTACCGAATGTTGACCGCGCACCCACGTGATACTGTCAGATAACGTAATATCCGTCGTCGGTGACAGCAACGAAGCGGATGGGCCAACAAAGCTGGCGAATCCGTTTACCGCCACGTTCGGGATACCATTTTCATAGCGCCCGCCACTTGGATAAAGTTGTTGGAACGCAAAGCCGTATGTCTCACGTTTCCAGAAATCCCCTACCGGCGGTACGCGCTGTCCGTTCCACGAAGCATTGATTTTGGCTTCATTGATTAACGTCGGGCGCACCATCCACGTATGTCCGACTTGATAACTGGTACCCGGACGCAAGCGATTCGTCGGAATCGTGGGCAATGGCGAATTGATAAAAGTTCCAAATGGATCAATCAAATCATACTTGTCATGAATATAGCGACCATACACCGTATGTTTTTCATTGACGCGATAATCCAAACGCAACAGGTCTTCGCGCGAATCAAAAGGATTAGGCTCTTGATAAAGCGCATTATTTGCCGTCGGCGTATCAAGGAAAGAGACCGCGCGTTTTGACATAATCGAATAGACCGATGCAATAGCTTTGCCATCGGTTGTAATCAGGTTTGCCGGAAGTACTTTGGGATTTGCAAAGCAAGCTGTCTGTACCGTTGCACTGCAAGTTCCGGTCTTGGACGGGTCTTTCAAAAAAACCGTGCTGCGCGCACTGAAATCACCTTTCAACTCAGCACTCGTTGGTAATGTTTGCGTAGTCGTGCTGGTAAACTGTCGGATGATCTTCCATTCGATGCCGCCAAAAGCAAAGAATTTGTCTTTGATAATTGGGCCACCAAAATTGAAGCCGAAATTATTGAACCGCAAGCTGGGGCGAGCTACACCCCGCGAGACATTGAACGTATTATTCGCATCGAACTTATCATTGCGAATATTTTCAAAAGCGCCGCCGTGAAATTTATTTTCGCCACTGCGCGTCACAACGTTGATCGAAGCGCCTGAATTGCGCCCGTATTCTGCCGAAAAATTTGAGGTCTTAATACTGACTTCGCGGATAAAATCAATGCCGACATTATTGATCTGTGAACCATTACTGCCGGAATCCAGATTGGAACCGCCATCCACTGTCAGGTTGTTAGCGTTGCCACGATTGCCATTGATCGGCTGTGACACGCTCAAACTGGTGGTCAGCGAAAGCGCATTATCTTCCAGCAACGGAGCGCCGGGAATCAGCGTTGTCAATTGCAAATAATTACGACCATTGAGCGCCAATGATTGCACCTGATCCTGATCCACGACACGGGCAACTTCGCCGGATGTAGAGTTCACCGATTCGCCTGAACCAACAATTTCAATGCTCTCGGTCACGGCTCCGGTTTCAAGCGAAAAATTGATAGTCAACCGACCATCAGCGCCTAAATCATTGCCTGATCTGGTAATTTTTTTGAAGCCTTGCTGTTCGACTACGACGCTATACAATCCCACCGGCAAACTCGTAGCGACATAAAAACCGTTGGGGTCAGTCACCGTTGTACGCGTTGATTGCGTAGCTTCATTCGTAATTTTCAGCGTCACACCGGGAATTGCCGCACCACTGGCATCAGTGACCGTGCCAGTAATTCGACCAGTAATAGTTTGGGAAAAAGTCATGCTGCTGGCAAATAAGAGGCAGAGCACAACGGAAAATAATGGAAAAAAACGATTCCATTTCAGGTAAGTCAGTGTCGGATGCATAGCTGTACTCCTCAGAGTTAAAAAGGGTAATGGAAACACCAAAGAGGGTTTGGTATTCGTAACAAGCAATTTTCAACCAGCCAAGGAAATGAAAATGCAGTAGCCTTTCATTTTTTATGGAACCAATACGGCTTCGGATGGCCGTAATTTTAATGCCGTCAACTTTTGCGCGGCGTTGACTATCATCTGCGAATGATAGGCCGCCGCCAACGCGGGCAACCAGACTGCGAGCAACCAGCCAAGTTCAATCAGAGACATCAAGGTGATAGGCAAGACACATCACAATGACGCCAATGAATAGGTGGCCCAATGGGAAAAAATATAATAGCCCAGAATGAAGTGGAGCAAAAGCACAACGTTTTTGATGGGCTGGCAATATTGCGCTGAAATTCTTTTGTAGCGAGCTATTTCCTATTTGCGACTGTGCCGCCTGATGTGTGGAAAGGCTGCGCCTTTCCGGTAAGTCGAAGAAGAAAGGGCTGCGCCCGTTTTGTCAGTTTCGTTGCTGCCAGCGATTGAAGCGGATGAGTGCGACCGGTACAGTACGGTGAGCGGTAGCGAGCTGGTTCCCACCCCACCGCCGACCAACTCGCTACCGCTCGTCGTACTGTACCGTTGCGCTTCACAGACCGCAGCCACTATGCGTAGCCCCGAAGAAAGTTCACAGTCGGAAAGGCGCAGCCTTTCCGCACATTGAGGCGGCAGAGCCGCAAAAGAAAGCTAAATTTGAAACGGGATTTAGCCCGCAACGCGGGTGTCAGCATAAAGCCTGGGGTGCAAACCCCAGGGACAATAGCGATTCAATACCAAGCCCGCGAAGGCGGGCGACAGATGCTGCATAACTAGCTTTCGCCCACTTCGCGGGCTAATCAATTTCAATCCACATCTACCTGGGTTGCGGCTTCGCCTTCACCCAGGGCTTTATGCTGGCACCCACATTCGTGGGCTGAACAAAGAAATATATTGAGGGGTTCTTAGTTTACTGCGCCGCCTTCTCATCACTCTTCACGTCTTTCTTCGGCAACTCCGGCTTCGCAAATTCTGATTTGGCATCGCCGAAAATGTAGTGATTGAACCACGCGAGGTTATGTTGCAGTACGGCTCGCATGGATTTGGGTTTCGTGATGCCGTGACCGTAGCCTTTGTAGACGATCATCTCGACCGGGACGCCACGATCTTCGAGACCCTGGCGTAATTCGTAGGCGTTGGCGATGGGGACGCGTTTGTCTAATTCTCCGTGCTGAATCAGGGTCGGCGTTTTGGCTTGTTTGATGTACGTCATCGGCGAAGTCGTCTTGTAAATTTCGGGATCAATCGCCGGATCATTATTCAGGTATTGAATCGTGAACGGCGTGATGTCGGTGTTGTAATAATACGTCGCCCAATTTGAAATTCCTGCGCCGACAGAAATCGCCGCGAAGCGCGTCGTCGAAGTCGTCAGGAAGGCCGAAATATATCCGCCCTGACTCCAGCCCATACAACCAATTTTCGTCGGATCAACCCACCCCTTGCTGATTAAATTATCTACGCCGGAAAGCACGTCCCACGCGTCGCCGACACCGAGGTTGCGGACGTTGAGTTGCCGGAATTTTTCGCCGTAGCCTGCGCTGCCACGATAATTTACTTTCAGAATTAACGCGCCGCGTCCCGCCCAAATGTCGGTTGGATAATATCGCGCATCAAGTAATGTCGGACGATCAACACCCGTCGGGCCGCCGTGAATGACGCACAGCAGCGGATATTTTTTGGATGGATCAAAATCAGCGGGTTTGAGCAGGATGCCTTCGATGACCGTACCGTCCTGACTTTTCCAAGCGATGACTTCACGTGTGGCGAGTTTGTAATTTTTTACCTGCTCCGTCATTGCAGTTAATTTTCGCGGCGCAAAATTCGCAGTATCGGTCACATAAATTTCATTCAGCGAAGTTGCAGAAGGCGCAGCAAAAGCCATCGTCTTTCCGTCTTTGCTGAAATTCGCTGCACCAATGATCAAATTATCAGGACGTGAAATGCGCGTAATTTTTGCGGTAGCCGGATCAATGCGAAACAAATGAGAAGCAGTTTTTTGTTGCGCTCCAAAATATATTCCATCGTTGCGCCATTCGACCAAGCTTGGTTGCTCATCAAAGCTATCCGTAATCGAACGCGGCGTGCCACCTTCGACTGACACGACTACGAGTTTTGTATTCGCGTAGAAAAATTTCGGATTGCTCATTGCTGATATAAAGACTATTTGCTTGCCATCGGGCGACCAATGCGGCGCATTGTCGGGTCCGGGTTGCGAGACAATTTTTTTCACCGAATTATCCGCAAGCGTCAACGTGTAAATATCTGAAGTTCCACCGTTGATGAGGTCAGAATTTATGCTGGCGCTGAAGGCAATTTGTTTGCCGTCAGGCGACCAATTAAAACTGCCAACGGTGAAATCTTTGCCTTTGGTGCGCTGCGTTCCGGTCACAGGTTCTTTCATCGCATCGGCTACGCTGAACGTGAAAATGTGAGAGAACGAATATTCGCTGCGTACGACTTCAAAGTCACCGAGAAAGTCTTTGCGCTCTTTCGCAGTTTTGCTGTCCATATCAGATGCCGTGAAAGCAATATTTTTGCCGTCTTCAGACCAGGAAAAATTACCGACTCCGTTTTCAACTTTGGTGAGTTGTTGCGCTTCACCACCATCGGGCGGGAGTACGAAAATTTGATTCTTGCCCCCGACACGATCAGACGTGAACGCCAGCCATTGGCTGTCGGGCGACCAGTTTGGATTGTTGCAGGATTTTTCGCCGCGTGTTAGTTGGTAGGTTCGACCACTTTTCACCTCAGCGATCCAGATTTGTGTGATGTAGGCGTCCTGCTTCCAATCCGTTTCAGAAACAATATACGCAACACGATTGCCATCCGGCGAAATTTGTACGCCTCCGGCAGATTTCACATTAAGCAGATCATCTACGGTTGGGACGCGGGATTGGGCTGCGATGGCGAGAGAAAATAAAAGGGGGATGTAGAAAAACGCACGTTTCATCATAATAACCTCTGGTTAATTATCTATGTCAGGTCTGCGCCTGCTAGATTGCACCTCTGTCAAACGTTCCGCAAGTCTCGCAATGAAATCTGCATCATTAGGTAAGGGTGAATAATCAGCGCTAGTTGGCTTCTAAACATTTTTGCAAGAATCTGAACGCGTCATCGTCAATTCTTCTAAAAACTCCAACCCAGCTTGCAGGAAGGAAAGAACTTCGGCAAGCTATGCAGGTCTGGGGAATCACGAATTCGTCCAGCCTATTTTCAAACGTTTCTATTCACTTGGGAGCAACCCGTTATGGCAAATTATTTTGGCAAATATTTAATCGTTTTGATTTCACTGGTCGTATTTATCTTCGCGCAAAAATCACCCACCAAAAACCCGGCTAAGCTGGAAATTACGGATAGCACGTTCAAATGCCTGAGCCAGATGACGCAGGTACGCGGGTTTTATGTGGATAATTTATTGGGCGAGTTGGAAGGAACTTTGAAGGTAGCGAATTCGACTACGGGTGGCAGTTATCCTCCGGGTTCGGTCGTACAACTCGTGCCGACGGAAGTCATGGTCAAGCACGAAGCGGGTTGGAATAAATCCACCAATGACTGGGAATTTTTTGAATTAAATGTGACTGACGCGGGCAGCAAGATCAAGGTTCGCGGCGTCACGGAAGTCGTCAACCGCTTTGGTGGAAATTGTTTTTCCTGCCACGTCAAAGCCAAACCGGAATGGGATTTAATTTGCGAAACTGATCATGGCTGCGCGCCGATCCCGCTCAAACCGGAGCAAATTGCCACCATCCAAAAAGGCGATCCACGATGCAAGAAGTAGCCCGTTGTATTCTCGCCGGACTTGCTTCAAAATATTCCCCTCTCTCATAGAATTTTGTTACCGGAAACTATTGCATCGCGCCCTGTCGCCTGCGGAGGATTACCCATGAAAAAAATTACCCTTTCGATGTTGTATTGTTCCCTGTTGCTCTTTATTACCTCGCGTTATTGGGTGGCGTATACGCAATCGCTCAATCGCAACCAAATGCAGGAAGAGCAGTTGAAAAAATTTCTTGCCGAGCCATTCAAAGGCATTACGACGGATGGCAACGTGAAGCCGGGACTTTTCAAAATTCGCACGACTGGCGTTTCTACCAAGTCTGTGCGAATCGCCACGGAAACTTTTTTGAAGAGCCTGAATGACGACCAACGCAAACGGACGATGTATGCCATCAATGACGACGAATGGCGCAAATGGGACAATCGGCATTTCCCTCCGCGTCAGGGCGTCGGCTTCAAAGAAATGAACGAAGCGCAACGCAAGCTGGCGTTTGATGTCATTCGCGCCGGACTCAGCACCGAAGGCTTACAAAAAACACAAGATGCGATGAAGCTGAACGGCACGCTCGCGGAATTAACCAACAATTTTGATGAGTACGGCGAATGGTTGTACTGGATTACGGTGATGGGGACGCCTTCTGACAAAGAACCCTGGGGCTGGCAGTTGGATGGACATCACTGCATCATTAATTATTTTGTGATGGGCGATCAGGTCGTCATGACACCAACGTTTATGGGCGGAGAGCCGGTTCGTGCCGAGGCTGGCAAATTCAAAGGCACAGTCATCATGCAGGATGAGCAGGACAAAGGCGCTAAGTTTTTTAATTCGCTCAGCCCTGAACAGCAGACGCAGGCAACCATCAATAAAGAGAAAAACAAAAATTACAATTTGACGGAAGCCTACAAAGACAACGTCGTACTTGATTATGCGGGGCTTTCCGCTGCGAAATTGAAAGCCGATCAAATCAAATTGTTGCTCGACGTAATCTCTGAATACATTGGCAATATGGATGAGGGACACGCTCGTTTCAAAATGAATGAAGTGCGTCAGAGCCTAAATCGAACGTCCTTCGCCTGGATTGGCGATCCAAACGGCGTCTTTTATTATCGCATTCAAAGCCCTGTACTTCTGATTGAATTTGACCATCAATCACCCGTCGCGTTGTCGCGTTCTCGTGTTCCGACGCGCCAGCATGTGCATACGGTTGTACGCACGCCGAACGGGAATGATTACGGCAAAGACCTGTTACGCCAACATTACGAAATGCATCCCCACAGCAATTAAGAATAGACAGGATGAACAAGATTTTTTCAGGATTAACAGGCACATTTTCAATGCCTGTCAATCCTGAGCGAATCACTTTCATCCTGTCTCAAGATTTTAAATAATTTATGGAAGCCTCAACACAAATACCGTCTTTGTCATTTCGCCCAGCCCGTCTCGAAGAAGCCGCGCTCATCGTCAAGCTGGTGAACTCAGCGTATCGCGGTGATTCAAGCCGCGTGGGATGGACGACGGAAGCCGATTATCTGGATGGACAGCGAACAGATGAACAGGAAATTCAAAAGCTGATTCTGGACGAAAAATCTATGATTCTGCTCTGCCTGCAAGGTGATGAAGTCATTGGTTCTGTCCTGCTTGAAAAAAAATCAATGGAAGCGGCGTATCTTGGAATGTTTGTCGTCAAACCTGACCTGCAAGGCGGCGGCATCGGCAAGCATTTCATTCAGGCGGCAGAAGACATCGTGCAGCAGCGGTGGGGCGTCACGAAAATGACAATGTCGGTCATCACGCTCAGGATGGAATTAATTGCTTTTTATGAACGGCGCGGCTATCGGCGGACGGGTGATTTTTTGCCGTTTCCTGACGATCCCGCCAATGGGATTCAACTGGTGCAGGGACTGCAATTTGAAATGCTGGAAAAAGACCTCAGCTAATTTATTCAATAATCATGCCGCGACAGGCTCCAAATCCGATGCGGCGAAAACCTTCTCGCTCGCAGAAGCCTTTCATTACGACCTCATCGCCGTTTTCCAGAAATTTTCTGACTTCTCCGGTGAGTAACTGAAGCGGCTGCGTTCCGCGCCATGTCAATTCCATCAAACTCCCGCGTGAATCTTTGGTCGCGCCGGAAATTGTGCCGCTCGCAATCAAATCGCCGGATTGCAAATTGCATCCGTTGCTGGCGTGATGCGTCAGCATCTGGCTCATCGTCCAATATAAATCGTGGGCGTTGCCGTGACTCAATTTCATCGGAGGCATCTTTGCTTCACGCATTTTTTGCGAAGTAATAAAAACTTCGAGGTTGAGAGCAACGCCTCCAAGTTTTTGAGTTTCTTCAGAGCTCAGATATGGCAAAGGCGGCGGGTCGTCGGCTTCGCGCAGAAAAGCAGGAACGCGAAATGGAGCGAGCGCTTCCATCGTCACGACAAATGGCGAAATAGAAGTCGCAAAACTTTTCGCTAAAAACGGGCCGAGCGGTTGATATTCCCAGCGTTGCATGTCACGCGCCGACCAATCATTCACCAAACATAATCCAAACAGATAACGCTCTGCATCTTCAATGTTGACAGGCTCGCCAAGTGCATTGCCCTGTGCTACGAAGGCTCCGATTTCCAATTCATAATCCAGCATTTTGCTTTTGCCAAACATCGGCATCGCTTCATCATTCGGATTCGTCTGACCGCTGGGACGTTTGATTTTCGTGTCGCTTATCACTACCGACGAAGCTCGTCCGTGATAGCCAATCGGAAGGTGTTTGTAATTCGGCAACAATGGATTGTCTGGTCGAAACATGCTCCCGATATTGGTCGCGTGAAAAATGGAGCAATAAAAATCGGTGTAATTGCGAATGGTCGCCGGCATCAAAAATTCAACTTCAGATTGCCGAAACAATAAATGCTCAACAATGATTTCGTGCTGCGTGATAGATTGATTTGATTGGCTAAGAAATTTACTTAACCCGCTTCGCAGTTGCGCCCGTGCTTCGACGTTCAGATTCAGCAGCGCATCAATCGTAGCGCCTTTGCATTGATCCGCCAATTCCCGATCAAGATTAAATAATTCAACTGCAAAATTCAGATCAAGCACAAAATCGCCGATGCCAACGCCGATGCGCGGCGCTTGATCTTCTTTTTTAAAAACACAGAAAGGTAAGTTCTGGATCGGAAAATCCGTCATCGGATCATTCGCCGATGCTACCCAACTTTGCAGTTTTGGATCGTGCGTTGAATTTAATTCGTAGTGCATAAAACGTGGCATAAACTTTCAGTTTGTACTGATTTCAAACCTGAAAATTTGTTAATAAAAATGCTGTTTTCATTGGAAGTTTCGAGAAATGTCAGCAGCACAAACTAAAAGTTTAGGCCACGATTTTTTGTATTTCTTCGATGGGTTCAAGAAAAGAACAGGAGCCAAACGAGAGGGCAAATAAATTACGGGCATTGCGCAGATGGCCACGGACTACCATTTTATCGCGCCACGTGATGCTCCCGTTTTCAAACAGGAACGCATCACTTGAACGCTCCTCAAGAATTGCTCTCAGATCTTCTTCATCGCATCCATTCTGCGCAAAAGTTGCTGCCAGAAAAACATTCAGGAAACCGTGCATCGTAGTCACGGCGCTGCCCGACGCATAAGTCAGCGGGTATTCACCACGCAACGCATGATGCAATCCGGCGGTTGCTTTGAACGCAATATCTTCATCGCTACAGGCTTTGATAAATCTCGCCAGTTGGGCTGAAGAAGGAAAAACATCAGCCGTAATCCCCCCGGTACGAACTTTAGCAAAGGCTTCGATGGACGAAATCGCCTGCAATAAATCAATCAAAGCGTCATCAATCTGGACTTCAAAAAATGTTGTTAAGAACCCTGAAATCAGTTGTGCCTGTTCAATGAATGCCGCGTCTGGAGCTTTGATTTCAATAGAATTTACGATGATCTGTTGCGAGTAACGATCATTGAAGGAAGCAACTTTTTCCAAATCGGAATCAAGGTTACTGCACAAAGCCGAGACTTGCCAAAGCGGCGTAGATTCGGTCTCAAAATGCTGTAAGGCGACCTCAGCAAATTTTGAAAGTTGTTTCGCCGGAATTACGAAACGGCTTAGCAGCCACGCTTTTTCACTGCGCTGATACGCTACGAAATTGTTCACTGCCTCCGGTAGGCTAAGCGCAGCCGGAGGAAATAATCCCGCGTAATCAATTAAATTTGTTAGTAAAATTTCTAGTGATTGCATGTTTTTGATAATTGAAAAATAGTCACCTAAGCAGGCGGCAAAGTTCTTAAGGCTGAGACTGAAGCCAGCACCAAGTAAGTGACTAATACACACTTACTTGTGTTTCCATAGGATGAGTATACTACAGAATTTATGCTGACATGTTAAGTCATAAACTGTTTCGGTAAATCCTGCCAGCATTTCCAATAATCTTTTTGCAGCGTTTCGTGTTCCAAAGCCTGCTTCGTGGGCTTCATGACAAACCGCGACTCAAACATAAATGCCAGTGTCTTCGACAAATATTGCGGTTGCAATTCGGCGTTGCTGGCTCGGTCAAAAGTCGTTGCATCAGGGCCGTGCGCCGACATGGCATTATGCAGGCTGGCTCCGCCTGGCACAAAACCTTCCGCCTTACCGTCATAATTTCCCCAAATTAATCCCATGAATTCGCTCATCACATTGCGATGAAAATACGGCGGACGAAATGTCTTTTCGGCGACCATCCAACGCGGCGGGAAGATCACAAAATCTACATTCGCGGTTCCTGTCATTTCAGACGGTGAAGTCAAAACCGTGAAAATCGAAGGATCGGGATGATCGAAAGACACTGTATTGATAGTATTGAAATGTGCCAGATCGTATTTGTACGGCACATAATTCCCGTGCCACGCGACCACATCCAATGGCGAATGATTAAGCCTGGAGGAAAAAAGTTGACCGCCAAATTTTGCGATTAACCTGAACTCGCCTGCGCGGTTTTCATACGCGGCAACCGGCGTCAGAAAATCGCGCGGAGGGGCTAAGCCGTTCGCGCCAATGAACCCCAAATCCGGCAACCGAAATAGCGCGCCGTGATTTTCACAAACATAGCCGCGCGCTTCGGCTCCCACTACGTCAACAGTAAATTTCAATCCACGCGGCAAGACACAAATTTCTCCGGGCTGAATTTCCAATACGCCAAGTTCGGTACGAATTAGTAATGCGCCGAGTTGCGGAACGATCAACATTTCTCCATCCGCATCATAAAAAAACTTCTGCTGCATGGACCGGTTGCAGGCATACGCATACACCGTACAACCCGTGTGCAACGCCGCATCGCCGCTGATAGCAAGGGTCTGCAACCCTTCGATAAAATCTGTCGGAGCTTCAGGAATCGGAAACGGCGACCAGCGCAACTGATTCGGCGTCAGAATTGTTTCACTACTTAAATGGGCAGAATGGATTGGCTCAAAAGGTGAATGAACGACGGAAGGACGAATCCGGTAAAGCCACGAGCGGCGATTGATTGCGCGAGGGGCTGTAAATGCAGTGCCGCTGAGTTGCTCGGCATATAATCCAAATGAAACTTTCTGCGGCGAATTTTGATGCGCAGGCAACGCGCCGGGGATTGCCTCGGAAGCGAATTCGTTGCCGAAACCAGATTGATAGTTAAGGTCAGCCATAGTTTTCTTGAAGGAAGATAAACCGTCCGCTACCGATAAAATTAAGCTAAGCAATTGCCAATCAGTTGCCGCGTAGTGGCAGTTGATTGTAGCCCGGCTTTGATATTCTTTGAAAATTAAAACCCGTCATCACGACGGTTGTCTTTCCAGCCCGGCGGGCTGTCTGATTGTAGGCAGGTCGTTGACGGCCTGTTACCGAGGCGAAATCATCGCGTCCCAGCGGGACGCTTGAAACATCCGGTCATTCAATCGTCACTAACGTGACGACGATTTATTGCCATCAACTACCGTGAGTTAAAACCACACGGCTACAATCAACTGCCGCGATGCGGCAAAGAATTCCTGCTGAGCTTAACCCGATCTACACCAGATTTCCGCGCCGCGCCTGTTCCTGCTCAATCGCTTCAAATAATGCTTTAAAATTTCCCTTGCCAAAACCTTGTGCGCCTTTGCGTTCAATGATTTCAAAAAAGAGCGTCGGACGATCTTCAACCGGCTTGGTGAAAAGTTGCAGCAAATATCCCTCATCATCACGATCAACCAATATTCGCAGGCTTCTCAGCGTTTCAATGTCTTCGTCAATCGCGCCTACGCGGTCACGCAATTGCTCATAATACGTGTCCGGCACATCAAGAAAATCTACGCCATTGGCGCGAAGCTGACGAATCGTAGCAACGATGTCAGTCGTCAGCAAGGCGATGTGCTGAACGCCGGGGTCTTGATAAAAATCGGTGTATTCTTCGATCTGGCTTTTGCGTTTGCCGGGAGCCGGTTCGTTAATTGGAAACTTAATGCTCCGCGAATGATTCGCCATGACGACACTATTGAGCGCCGTAAAATCAGTCGAAATATCTTTGTCATCAAACGTCATATAGCGCTCAAGTTCAAAAATGCGCTTGTACCAATCTTCCCAAAACTGCATCTTCCCGAATTCGACATTGGCGACAAAATGATCCAACCGTAGTAATCCGGCATTATGCCCCGGAGCTTTTGACTCAATAAAATCAGGCATAAACGCGCCATCGTAATCGTGCTTCGAGAAAAACGAATGAA
>JAYVRW010000110.1:0-6534 GCA_043775925.1 Blastocatellia bacterium | reverse complement strand
TAATTGTGTAATCACTGCACTCAAGGCTGATAAAGTATTGGCAAGTTCAGTGTGCTTAATTTCTATTTCGCCAATGTTTTCAGAGTTTTTCTGTGCTTCAGCGACAAGGTTCTGACTTTGATTACTGGCACGTTGACGCTCAACTTCCAGTCCTTCCAGTTGGCGCTGGCCACGCTCGCAGGCTTCAGTGAATTGACGCACCAGTTGACGCCAGCGTTCGCGGAGAGTTGCATTTTCAGTTCGTTTGGCCTGTGCTTCGGTCAGCGCTACTTCAATGGCACGATCAGCTTGTGACTGTTGCTGGAAAACTTTTTCTACCTCAGACAGGGAAGTGGATTCTTGATTGATTTCCTGTTCAATGACAATCAGTTGCGCTTTAAGTCGTTCCGTTTCCTGCTCGGTTATTTCCCGGCGTTCACTAATTGCGACCTTGTCGCGGGCAGAATCATCCAGGCGACGCTTGAGGCTCTGAAGCTGCTCTTCCAGATAAGTCTTCTGCTGTTTCGCTTTTTGGATTTGCAAATTCTTTTCTGAAACCGAATTCCGGGATTCAAGCAATCGCCCTTCGGATTCTTCCACCTGTAATTGAAGTCCAACTTTGGTTGCTTCCGCCTCTGCGAGTCCAGCGACTAATTGCTGTTCGTTCGCTTGTGCTTCTGTTCGTGCATCGGCTAATTGGACTAATTTTTCATTGATTGAATTAAAATCTGCGACATAAACCGCACGCATCAGGCTGCGCATCTCATCCCGGAGCCGTTGAAATCTACGAGCTTTCGCTGCCTGTCGTTTGAGGCTGTTCGTTTGACGTTCGACTTCAGTGAGAATATCAGTGATCCGGGAAAGATTTAATTTTGCGGCTTCGAGTTTTAATTCGGCAGCGCGTTGACGGTGTTTGAATTTTGAGATTCCGGCGGCTTCTTCAATCAAAGCCCGGCGGTCATATGGCTTGGCCGAAAGAACCTGACCGATTCTACCTTGTTCAATAATGGCGTAATGTGAAGCCCCCAGCCCGGTTCCGGCAAAGAGGTCTTGAATGTCGCGCAGACGGCAGGTGCGCCCATTCATTTCGTATTCGCTCTCGCCGGTGCGATACAGGCGGCGCGCAATAGAAATTTTCTCACCAGCTTCGTAGAGATGGTTGACAATTTTCGGAATTGTTCGCCGTTTCTTTTCGAGTACCGGTGTATGATTAGATGAGTCCGATAATGTAGGCGCACCTTCAATCACGCGAGCACCAGCCAGTTCACTACTCACGCTTTCATGATCAAAGGCCGGAGAATTTATTTCCTCCCTGACTTTCTCTTCTGTGCGAATTTCAAAAGTTTCTGAAACGCGCAGTGTCAGAACGACTTCAGCCAGGCCGGAGGGTTGGCGATTGCGGCTCCCCTGAAAGATGACATCTTCCATTTTGCCACCTCGAAGAGCTTTAGCCCTTTGTTCGCCGATGACCCAATTGAGGGCGTCCGCCACATTAGATTTACCACAGCCATTTGGCCCGACTACTGCGGTAATCCCTTCGGCATCGAAGAGAACATCAGTGGGGTCGCAAAAAGACTTGAAGCCTTGCAGGAATACTTTTTCGATTCTGAGCATTATTATTTCGGTTAGTTAATATAATTTAGCTATTTAACGATCTACTATAAAGTGGGTTTCAAGGCTTTGTCAAACCGCTCAAGCGGCTAAATTTATGCCCCAATGACGCTTGACAATTGTGCGGAAATTAAGTGTCGTGCTAGAATTTTCAGTGCGACAATGTTGTCGCAAACAATCCTGAAATTAGTTTTCCAATCACAACTTAAGAGCCACGTTGATCCGTGACAAAAGGAGACCCAACCTTATGAAAGTCTATGGAACAAAGGAGATTCGGAACCTGAGTGTAATCGGGCATGGGGATGCTGGGAAAACATCCTTGATCGCTGCTGCCGTTTACGCTTCAGGCGTCGGAACAAGACCTGGGAGAGTTGACGACGGAACAGCTCCCACTGATTTCGATGACGAATCTATTAATCACAAAATAAGTCTGAATATTTCGCCAGCCTATCTGGAATTTCAAAATGTCAAAATTAACCTGATTGACACTCCCGGGTATTCATCATTTATCGCCCATGCCCGGCAAGCCTTGAGCGTGACAGAAGCCGCCATATTAGTGCTGGACGCAGTCAATGGCGTCGAAGTCAATAGCGAAAAAGTATGGGATTTTACCAAAGAATCAGGCGTCCCTTCATTTATTTTGATCAATAAACTGGACAAGGAGCGGGCGGATTTCGGTGCGACTTTGGATCAGGCGAGAAACCTCTGGGGGCGTCATTGTATGCCGTTTACGCTGCCCATCGGACGGGAGAAAGGCTTTCGCGGGATCGTAGAAGTGCTGACAGGAAAGGCCTACGAATTTGATGATAAAGGGAAGCCAAAAGAAATAGAATTTCCATCAGAAGGCGGCGAAATCGTCTTCGCAGCACGCGAACAATTGATCGAAATGGTAGCAGAAACGGACGATGCTTTGATGGAAAAGTTTTTTGAAAATGGAACGTTATCTGACGATGATTTAAAAGAAGGCATTCGTAATGCCATTGCGCAGTCAAAATTATGCCCTGTTTTTGCCGGTGCTTCGACGCTGCTTTCAGGCATCTATCCATTACTCGAATCAATTGTGAGCTTTGCGCCACACCCGGAAATACGAGACGCAGCACCACTCTCAGCCCACGTCTTCAGAACCATTTCTGAGAGCTTTGGACGCATTACGCTCTGTAAGTTAAAAAGCGGTGTCTTTGGTTCGGATGTCACTTTGCTGAATAACCAGAAGAATACAATGGAAAGATTAGGGCCCTTGCATGTTATGACTGGGAAAAATCTTGAAAAGGTTCAATCCGCCCATTCCGGGGATATTATTGCCATCTCAAAATTGAAAGATACTCTCACTGGTGACACGCTTTGCGAAAAATCTAATCCGCAAAGCTATCCCAATCTTGAGTATCCCGAACCAGCTCTGTCTTATGCCATCGAACCAAAAACCAGGCATGACGAAGATAAATTATCTGGTGCCATTCATAAGATTTTAGAAGAAGACCTTCAGCTTCATTACGAACGAGACGAGCAAACCAAAGAATTTCATCTGGCAGGATCAAGTCAGCAACATATAGAAATCGTCGTTGAGCGCCTCAAGCACCGCTACGGTGTGGAAGTGGAACTTCATTTACCCAGAGTGCCTTACAGAGAAACCTTTAAAGTAAAAGTTGAAGCTCAGGGAAGACATAAGAAACAATCAGGTGGCAGAGGACAATTTGGTGATTGTAAAGTCATTGTCGAGCCACTTGAACGTGGCGGCGGCTTTGGATTTGAAGATAAGATATTTGGTGGTGCGATTCCTCAGCAATGGCGACCTGCCGTCGAAAAGGGGATTAAGGACGCTGCTTCACGTGGTTATCTGGCTGGTTATCCAATTGTGGATTTCAAGGTTACTTTGATAGACGGCTCGTACCACAATGTAGATTCTGACGATCTTTCGTTCCAAATGGCTGGGAGAAAAGCTTTCAAAGTAGCTATCGAAAAAGCTCATCCCGTACTACTGGAACCTGTTATGCATGTTGAAGTCATTGCACCACAGGACAATTCCGGTGATATTATGGGGGACTTAAACTCCCGACGCGGCAGGATTCAGGGAATGGATTCAAAAGGAGTATCGCAGGTCATTAAAGCGCAGGTTCCCATGTCTGAAATGCTGAGCTATCCGCAAACGCTAAATTCTATTACAGGCGGAAGAGGCTCGTATCACATGGAATTTTCCCACTATGACGAAGTGCCGACTCATATTGCGCAAAAGATTATTCAGCAGGCTCAGGCAGATGGGCGAATCAGAAAGGATGAAGACGATTAGAGGTTTTGATGATGAAGTGAGGCTTACCCTAAAAAGTAAGCCTCACTTTGCTGGTGAAGGAGCGTCCTGTTTGGCTCTCTCGGCATCTCGTTTTTTATTCCCCTCGTCAAATTTTACAATTTGTTCGGGGGTCAGGAGTCCCTTCATTTGAGTGCGTGTCTCAGCCATCAGTGAATCGAACTGGGGCTTGACTGTTTTGAAAATTTCGTGTGATTTATCCCGATGAGCTGTAAAGATTTTTTCAGCTTGAATTTTCTGATCAGGAGAGAGCGTTAGTTCTTTATCCATTTTCTCAACCATGGACGGTCGGGAAGACGGGGTCGTGTTCTTGGACGATTTGGCTGAAATAAAATTCATCAGACCAACTCCAATCAGCACACCAATCGTCAGATAAGATAACACCATCAATCGCGCTTTGGTTCGATTAGAAGAATTGATAATCATATTATCGAGCCTCCTCCAAGACGTCAGGGTCTTCACTCAGGCGATCCAGCGAAACAGTCTCATCGCTGCTGGAAGAGACGGCAGCTTCCCGATCAGGCACAGCAGTTGTGCTTAATGAATTGAAAACCGCCAGGCTACTGGCAAAGAAAATCACCGCCACCATGCCGGAAAAGACCAGAAACCTGCGCGTGGCAAGCATTCCATATTCCCAAATAGAGGAGGTGCTAGCCCCTTCAGTCTCAATTCTGGCATTCAGCCTGGCCAGGAAAAAGGGGGAAGGGGACTCTTCGATGGAATTATTATGCGCCGCATGGACCTTGAATAATTCAGCGGTAAATTCGTCTAGATTCTTTTTTTCAGTTAAAGGGGTAGACATATTCTGCATCCTTTAGGGCAATTTAAGCCGCCAGAGTTTTGATCTCAGCTTGAGTTTTCCGTAGCTCATTGAGATGCAATCGGCTTAACATTTTTCGCATCGCGTGACGCGCACGAAATGCTCGAATTTTCACTTTAGCTTCAGTCCAGGATAAAATTTTAGCAATCTCTGAAACCGAATACTCTTCTGCGTGTAATAAGATTAAAATCGTCCGATCTTCAGGCGACATTTTAGATAAGAGCTTTTGGACAACCTCAGAAGCTATTTCAGCTTCAAGATGTCGTTGATGTTTCTTGATGGAAAAATTCGCCAGCTTGCCATCAACCCAGGAAACTTCATCTTCGGTCATATCAGAGACCGTCAGCTCGCCCTTGGATTTTCTCCGTCGTAATTCATCATAGCAGTTATTTACTGCGATCCTGGCTACCCAGTACTCAAGGCTCGCACCTTTCTGAAAGCCTGGAAGAGCGAAATAGGCTTTCGTAAAAGTCTCCTGCGCAATATCTTCTACCGTTTCAGCCTGACGAAAAAAATGTCGAGCAATCGCAAACACACGACGCCTGTAGCGCGCAACCATTACTTCAAAAGAGGTAGCGTTGCCGCTTAATATTTCTTCGACCAGCCGATCATCAGAAATCGGATTTACCTGAGCGTTCTCTAATGCGATCATCTATTTACCAATAAAACTAACGCAATAAAACACCGTAGCTCAACACTGCATAAATACGGAGTACCAATGGTTTTAGTTACAACATTGTTAGTGTGATCAACTTCTATTGTATAATAAAGAGATGAAAGGGTAAAACTAACACAAGATGAGGACTTAAATAACATAAGACCTATTATCGGACGCAATGAGTATCTATGCTAAATAGTTCCCTTTCTTACTTTTAAAGGAGATTTCCCGTATTTCTAAGCGATTATTCTTCTACATCTTTATCGAAGCAATTCCTTTCATTGCCTTAACGCTGCTGATCCTGACAGTCTTGATTTTCGCGCAGCAATTATCGAAACAATCTGAGCTACTCTTCAGTTCTTCAGCCACCGCACTCATCAGCCTGAGATTAATGCTGGGACTGCTGCCGGGAATCCTCATCATCACGCTTCCTTTTTCGCTCCTGATTGGCTCCCTGATGGCTCTCAATCGGCTTTCCTCTGATTCTGAGATTGTCGCTGCCCGAGCTGGCGGAATCAGCCTGCTGGCTATCTCGCTTCCGATTGTGACACTGGGAATAATTGGCTGCCTGCTGTCAGGGGTTTGTACTTTATACCTGATCCCTCGTGTGACAACTGAGGCTAAAAAACTCAAGGGATTACTCGTCCTTCAGGCGCTGACGACACCGATTAAGCCCAAGACGTTTGACACGCATTTTAAAAACCACCTCGTATATGTAGACGATGTTGATCAGGCGAATGGTAACTGGCGTGGCGTCTTCATTCTGAGAAAATCCGAAGGCAGGGAAAATGTTGTCTTAACAGCCAAAGAAGGCAAGCTCAAACTCACCGAGTTGGAGCCAATTTCAATCGAAATTGAACTGAATAATGGCATCCTGGTCAGCTCCAGTGAAGCAGAGCCGGAGAAGCAGAACACCATCCGTTTTGAGCATCAGAAAATTCCAATTTCCGAAGAAAATCCGGCTATCGCAAAAGCGCTGGAGAAAGGGAAGTTACTTCAGGAATTAAGCCTGAGCGAACTTCTGAAGCAGGGTAAGACGAGTGAAGATAAACGAACTGTCAATCAAGCCTTAACGGAGTGGCACAAACGCCTGGCACTTCCCCTGGCCTGCGCTTTACTGGTGATCCTGGCAATCCCCTTCGGAACCGCCTCGTCGAGAAAAGG
>JAYVRW010000109.1:0-6548 GCA_043775925.1 Blastocatellia bacterium | reverse complement strand
TTGCGCGTTGTTGATCGAGTTCCGAAAATCGTTGAGAGGCCGATAAATATTGAGTGTAACCGCTAGCAGAGCTGGCTACGAGGTCAGCAGCTTGCCTCGCCTGGATGGCCGATTCTTTGGCCGAAGACAAATTTCCGCGCGTCAAATCCAGTTTGATTTGCGCACGTTCGACCAGCCCTTTTTGCTGTTTGATAGATTCAAGTAAATCGCCAAATTCACGGACTTGCTGTTCGATTTGTGTGCGCGACGCCAGAACGTTTTTTTGTTCGGCTTCAAGCGTTGCAAGCTGCGATTGAGCGGCGTCAAATCTTTGCTTAATTTCGTCGAAGGCCTTTAATTCACCTTCTGCTTCCGAAAGTTTTTTTTCAACTTCGAGACTGCGAACGTCGAGGTGTTTGTTCGTCGCACGAAGGTTGTCGGACGCCTGGCGGTACTCTTCAACTTTTAGAATTTGATCAAACGTTTTTTTGCGGTTGGCGGTAGATTGCAGAAAATCGGCAGTGAATGTGCCTTGCGGAACCCCAATTGTCGTTTTAAAAAGCGTTGGCAAATCGGTATTTGGATCAACGCCGATTTGTTGTTTGAGCCAACTGACGACATCCTTTTTTTGCTCGACCAGCCGAACCTTACTTTCGACATCATAGACGGAATAACCGCCTGCGGTGTCGCGGGTAACAGTGTATTCACGAGTATCAGCCTTGGAAATAAAGCTGATGGAAACCTGTCC
The DNA here is from genome assembly GCA_043775925.1 of Blastocatellia bacterium. GTDB lineage: Bacteria > Acidobacteriota > Blastocatellia > RBC074 > RBC074 > JAFDVL01. The sequence goes on along the minus strand of JAYVRW010000109.1, from coordinate 5,821 downwards.
GCGTTTTTGCCCACGCCGCACAAAATCGTCGCGATTGTAATCCAGATGGTCGAACAAAGCCCACGCGATAGCTTCGATGATGGAGGTTTTTCCAGAACCGTTGGGTCCGCAGATAGCGGTGACTCCCGGCTCAAAACTGTATTCAGCCTGAGCGTGATTCTTGATGTTCTGGATTTCGACTTTAGTGATTAGCAAGGCTGGAGGCTGGTTACAGGTGTGCGGTGTCAGGTTTCAGTTGGGCGTCAAGGGCAATAAGCCTGAAATCTGACACCCGAAACCTGACACCTGAAATCTACACAGTAGCATTCTGAACTGCTTCAGGATTGTCTGTATGACCGAGCAGATGCTTGCCTTCTTCGCTACGTGGATCAATTGTGCGGACATGTTTCTTGCCGCGCATTTCCCAGATGGCAGTGATCTTTCCATCTTTTTCTACGGCGTGGTAGGAAAGTTCTTCAATTACTTCCGGGACGGCGGCTTCGACTGTTTCCGGGGTTTCTGCTACGACAGGGGTGGTATTTTCTGTGACTTCAGTTTCAACTGCTGCGTTCTCGCTCATTAAATTCATTGCTCCTAAAAATTAGTATTAAAGTAATCGCTAATTTTGCCACAATGAGGGAAAAGTGTCTAGCAGGGAGTTGAAGAAGTGCGTTGTAGCAGCTATTTCTGTTCGCGCAGATAAGCTTCGAGCAGTTCCTGCATGATGTCCGAAAAAGTCCAATTCGGATCAAGCTCAGGATTTTCAGTCAGGCGTCGGTCTAATTCGGCCAGAGCCCTGGCACGCGCTCCGGCAAAAAAACGGGTCAAATTGATGGGTTTGATTTCTTCTTCAATCATTTGCGTTTACCTGAAAATATTTGCGTATCATTGACCTAATTTCAGGACAAGTCAAGTCACAGTTTCGCTGTTTAATTCATAGAAAACAAAGCTTTGGATTTTAATGGCAGGTATGCTATCTTGCAGCCAGTCCCCGCGCTCTTGCGCAAGCCCGCGAATAACCCGTCAAGATTACTTGGTTTGAGGAGTCCAGAATGCTCACCGGATACAACACGGATGTGTCCTATGAAGGAGAAGTCTTTCACGTTCAGACAGAAGATAAAGGGGTCCGCACTCCCTTCATCTTGTCACTTGTGTACCAGAAAGGCGTCATTCTGGCGGCGAAGCGTACTCCTTACGAAAAATTTATCACAGCAGGAGTCATTGATGAGAAATCAGTTTCTCAGCTTCTGGAAAAACAGCATAAAACGATTCTTGCGACCATCAAGGCTGGTAAAAGTAAGCTTTTAATTGAGCTTAGTAAGAAACAATACGAGACAGCTTCAGTTTCTACACCGACAGCAGTTCCAGTGGGTGTGAGGGTGGCTCCTGAAGTAGAAGAAATCCTCGTCGCCGAAGTTCAAGATGAGCCGGCAATAGTAGCTCCGATAGTTGCTTCCAGTCCGATAGTGATGGAAAACTTCGCGCAAAAAATTTCCTATATCCCCAAAAAAGTCGTGGAAATTCCACCTCCCATGGTGATGGAAGAGATGACCACAACGACGACTATTTTAAAAACTGATGGTACGGTGGTGCCAGGCTTGAAAGAGAACTGGAGTTATGATCTTCAGATTGGTGTCGAAGATCAGGTTTTTGACTCACCGGGTTTTGATGCGATTATGGATCAATATCTGGATAGCGCCCCAACGGTGAATTCGTTGCGAATTGAACTGTTACATCCTTCAAATTTTTGGGCTGGCGAAGAAGTTGTTATTCGGTTTGCGATCCTGCTGGAAAGTCATCGTCCTGCCAGTAAGGCAAAGGTCAAGTTGCAAATTCTGGGCAATAAAATTAAACCTGAGTCGTATGAAGCTCGCACCGATTACCAGGGCTTGGTAATATTTAAAGTGAAGCTCCCGCAATATACTTCTGGTGCGGCAGCGATTGTGGTCAATGCGACTGGTCAAAGCGGTCAGTCCACGGAGCTTCGCTATATGATTCTCAAACGATGATGAATAACTTGAACACAAAAATATCAGTAATTGTTAATGGCGAATCCTTGACAATCGAACATGATATGACAGTCAGAGATTTTGTAGTGCAGCAGCAATTAGTCCCGGAACGAGTTGCTATTGAATATAACCGATTGATTCTGGCGCGTTCCCGCTGGAGTGAAACTATTTTGAAAGACGAAGATCAATTGGAAATTGTACAATTTGTGGGCGGCGGTTGATCCCTCCTTCGCCTTGCTTTGGAACCAGGATTTGCGTCCCACTAAATCCGTCTTCCTGCCTGAACAAACCAGTATCTGCCCCTTCCCGTAAATCAAAGCGCCGAGTTGCCTTGAGGCAATTTCGAAGAGAACCATAATTGGTCAAATAAACGAGATGTCTGGAAAAACTATCAGAAATTCATCGGTATACGCGCCAAAGTCATCCAAGACTTCCACTAACTCTGCCACCTCATTAACTAATGCTGAGACTACTCAGTTACAAAAATGGCTGGCGACAATGGCTATGCAAAACAAAGCTTCAATCGTATTTGAATTAGAAATGTGGATCCGATGCTTTGATCGGTTCTTTCGCATCCGAAATCATCCTTTTTCAGAAGAAGAAATGCGCGAAGTCATTCGTCGTGACTTTTCGGAAGAACTGAAAATTGTGCGGAGTGTCAGCCTCCGTATGAGTCAGCTTTGCACGGACATTATTACGCTTGATCGCACTGATTCTGAATACTTTGGACATTACGTGGAAAATGAGGTTTCCAGTGACATTTCGATGAGACTGGATCGCAAGCCCGCCATCCAACTGACCCCCGAAGATTCATTGTCGCTGTTGATTGAATCATTGGCGGATATGCGCCCGATTCTGGATTCTTTAACGTTACTGGCAAACGTTAATTTTCAAGCCTTTAATAGCATTGGCAAATTAATCAGTCGTGAATTGCAACGCTGTCAGCACATCGCGCCGCTGCTGACTTATAAATTCAAACCGGAATTTGATAAAATCGAACATCCTGAAATTGTCGCAATTATCAAAGGGATTTCGGATTCTGAACTGCGTCAGACTCTGGCACAGGTTTTTCTGGAAGCCTTTCGCATGTTGCGCTATCTGAGCTTTATCGGCGAAGACCTCAAGGCGGATCGTCCCTTGAAAAGATCGCTTTTAATTTTCACTCTCATCTTTTCAGAGATTCGCTTGTTGATGGATTTTATTGAGAATAAATTATTAAGCGCGAAAGCTCTGGATGGCGAACGGCGTGATCGGATTGATGGTTCCAGCTATGCGATGAAGATGGAAATGGATAAAGTTTTCGGCAAAGAGCTGACCGGATTTGTGAGTCTCCGTCAGGCTCCGCCGATTTATTCAAAAGTTGAAAATTCGCACGGCTTGCTGCGTAATTGCCTGCAACAAACCATCATCGGTATTGGTAGCGCTTTCAATTCTGAGTTAACTGGAAATCAAATTTTTCCTGATTATCAGAACGCTGCGGAGCAATCACGCCGCCTGCGTGATGAGCTATGGCGCTTGATTTGTCACCTGCGTTTCTTTGAGTCAAACGTCGAACTGAGCTTTAACGGCAGGCTGATTGAAGAGTTGGTCTCTTTCCGCGATGGAGCCATGAAATACCTCATGTTCCGCGACTGGGAACAACTGGAAAAAATGCACGAAGACATCGTAGCGGCTGCCACCGAAGACGAAATGCAAAGAGTCCTGCATCTTTTTGCCACGTATCTTGAGACCTTGCTCGGACAGGTCAATATGCGCGCCGTGCTGGCAAGCGAGCCGTTTGAGTATCCTGAAATTAAGGTTGAGCTTGAGCTGAGAGCGAAGGCTTAAACCCTCACCGAAAAACTGAAAAGCTCCATTGTGATAGACGTAGAGTCTGCGATGGAGCTTTTGATTGTGTCCACAAGGACTTAGGAACGAACAGGAAATAATGGCGGCGGCGATGATTTCGTTGCGTTCAATCTCATCAATGGAGCGGGTTTCTCTGGTCGCGATGCCTTGTGGTTGCCCGTTTTGTATTTGTGGCGCAAGGCGGGCAGAGCCGCTTCAATGGTGGCTTCGGCTGGGGCTGAGTCCGAAGGCTTTAGACAAAAGGGTTGCCTGGCTCTGTATTGCTGGTTGTTTTCGTAGCCGTTTACGCGCCTGCGACAATCACGATTTCTTCCTCGGTTAATCGGTAGAGTTGATAAACCAACGCATCAATTTCTGCTTCCCACGTCTCAATCTGTGACTGAAGTGTATTTGACTGGAGCGCAAGCGTCTCGCTTGCCCCAGCGCACGTCCGCGTCGCTGCCCCTCGCGGCGGAGACCCCTTGCTTTCAGCGGAAATCTCTTCCTCAGCACGCCTCTGCGGCATTGCTTCGCAAGCGGGACGCTTGCGCTCCAGTCGCTTCCCCTTCCACTTTTTTCGCCGCGAGGATTTTCTCTACGAGGGCGGCAAGGGCAGATTGTTGTTCGGGAGTGGCGTTGGGAATAGGGAGTTGGCCTAATTGGTTTGAGGCAATATGATTATTACTTGGAAAGCTAATTCTAAAAAACCAATTGAGTAAGCTTGAGTTAATTAAGCCCAGTAAGTATTTCAAGTCAAAATTTGAATCATTTCGCAGGTTTATAACATTTGTGGACTGTAAGCAATATAGTTTTTCTTCATCGTAACAGGCAATTATTCTATCTTTAAGAGAGATGTTTCAAATTTCTTGGACAATGATTTTTTGCGGAGAAATAAAAATTGCCTCATTCCTTGGCGCATCTAATTTTTCGGTTTCGTATTGAACAAAGAACTCACTTTTTGCGATGTATTTAGCTATATTTCTTCCACCCACTGCGGGTTTAGGGGAAGGGAGGGTTTTAGTTGGCGAAAGGTATAAATCATTATCACCTGTTCTAAGACCTTGATTAACTGTGCATATCTCACCCAGCTTAGTTTTAACTAAACCAAGCTTACTCGCTAAGTTAATTGTACCATTATCCAATGAAAGCAAAAATGCAGACTTGAGAGTTTTCCTAAAGTAGTTTTGTAGCACTTTTGTTCCTGCGTGAACCCCCTCAAGATTGTTCTTATACGCTTTCCACCTGGCAAGTGTGCATTGCGGAAGCCTACACGAAGTAAGGGCGAACAGGCACACTTACTTCGTGCGTATTTCCGCATTGCATAATCTCTAAGTTGAAAGCGTATTAGATTTTACTACATAGCAGCTTGATTGAGGCGTCGGTTTACGATTTTCAGCAAAGAAAATCATCGTTTCATTTTTTGCACTTTCAAATACATCACCGCCTAAATCTACAATTGAAGTTAGTGAAGATTTGTCTAATAAAAACTTTCTTAATAGCTCAAATGAATCATTGTTCAGTAATGTATGGGGAATAATAAGACTTATAAAGCCATTCTTACTGAGAATGGCTGTGAATGCCAACTCAATGAACAAACCGTGTATATCAAATCTATATGAATAGGTTGGATATTTAGTTGAAAAGTAACTTTTCTCTTGTTTGCTGAATTCCGTTACAAAAATATAAGGCGGATTACCAATGACAATATCAAAACCCTTCTCAATCCCGAACATCCATTCGGCATCGAACCAATCGGCTTTGGCGTTTTGAGCGTAAGGATTCCAGCTGGAGATTTGATTCGCGCTGAGTTTCGGGAGCGACAAATCTGCGAGAATTTCGAGATGAGCGCGATGCGTGTTTTGCAGGCGAATGTCTTTGATGAGCGTGACCTTGCGCAACACATCTTTGGCTTCGTCGCGTTGGTGTGGTTGGCGGTCAATGATGGCAAGCGTCAACGCTGCGCCATATTTGAACAGCACCATCACGGGAATTTGAAAGACCTTGTT
>JAYVRW010000108.1:0-25521 GCA_043775925.1 Blastocatellia bacterium | reverse complement strand
TCATCACCTTGAGTTCTCAAGTAGTCAGCAACACCTCAATTCGCAAAGTCGCCCTTGCCAGCTTCATCGGCACGACGATTGAATGGTACGATTTTTTTCTGTACGGAACAGCCAGCGCTCTGATTTTTAATAAGCTGTTTTTTCCGAACTATGACCCCTTAACCGGGACACTCGCCGCGTTCGGAACGTATGCCGTAGGTTTTGCAGCGCGTCCGATTGGCGGCATTGTTTGCGGGCATTACGGTGATCGCATCGGGCGTAAATCCATGCTGATTTTGACGCTGCTGATTATGGGCGTCGCGACGTTTTTAATCGGGCTGTTGCCGACGTATCAGAGCATCGGAATTTGGGCGCCGATTTCGTTAATTGTCCTGCGCGTCGCACAGGGCTTTGGCGTTGGCGGAGAATGGGGCGGAGCCGTGTTAATGGCGGTCGAACATGCTCCGAGCGGGCAGCGCGGATTTTATGGAAGCTGGCCCCAGGTCGGTGTTCCTGCTGGATTATTACTTTCCACTTTAGTTTTCAAGCAAGTCTCAAAAATGCCCGAAGCCGATTTGCTGAATGGCGGCTGGCGCATCGCATTTTTGCTGAGCATTTTGCTGGTCGGAGTCGGCATGTATATCCGGCTTGCCGTCGTCGAACCGCCAGCTTTTGCCGAACTCAAAGAAACGAAAACTGAATCGAAAATGCCAATCCTTGAAGTTCTCCGGCAGCATCCAAAAAATGTGTTGCTGGCGATGGGCGCGAGGCTCGCGGAAAACGGAGCATTTTATCTGTATACAGTTTTTGTGCTGACGTACCTGCCTCGGATTGGCTATTCCAGCGCCTCGGTGCTGACCGCAATTTCTCTGGCAGCAGTCATCGAAATATTTATGATTCCTGGCTACGGCTGGTTATCTGATCGCGTCGGACGACGCCCCGTATATCTATTCGGAGCCATCTTCACCGGCTTGTTCGCTTTCCCCTTTTTCTGGTTAGTCGAAAAATCAAACACGAGTCTGATGATGGTTGCCGTCGTGTGCGCGCTGGTGTTCGGACACGCCGCTATGTATGGCCCCCAGGCGAGCTTTTTCTCAGAATTGTTTGGCACACGAGTTCGCTACAGCGGAGCTTCACTTGGCTATCAATTAGCCTCTGTTTTGGCAGGCGGATTGTCACCACTAATCGCCACAGGATTGCTGCGGAGCTACGGTGTTTCGTGGCCGATTGCATTGTTTGTGATTGGGCTGGCGAGCGTGACGACGATTGCAGTTTTTCTGGCGAAGGAAACGGCGCATGAGGGGATGGAATAATTGGGAGATAGTTTCGGGTTTCGAGTCTCACGTTTCGAGGCTCCAAGCCAGAGGAACAAAAACTCGAGACCATCTCATTCTCGAAACTCAAAACCCGAAACTGATTACCTATTGATGAAAAGGGAAAGTGAAAAAAACAAAAAAGAGCAAAAAACTTGTGTAGCGTAAGCGGTGCGCCCCAGTTAGCAGGCACAGCTCCGCCCCCGTCACCCGAGGTACGATCAAGCGGGCAATATGACGGCAGCCGGAGCGATGAGCTATGCGTGGGATGGCGCGAATCAGTTGAAAAGCGTCAATCGCGGGACGCTCGGCAGCGTAAGATTTTCAGCCACGAATTGACGCGAATTGGCACGAATTTTTGACGGCTACGTTTGGAGCGCCGCAGGCTTGACGCCGCTTTTCGTTCGCCGGAAAAGCGATGTAGCGCAAACTTTCCAGTTTGCCTTTTTCATTACTCGCTCTTGGCAGGAAAGCTGCGACGATCTGCGACGACTGCCATTTTCTTGACTTGGGGTTTGGCCTGACGAAACAATGATTTTGCCGTATCTTTCAGGACTTTTTGGAAGAACTGGAAAGCAGCAATAATCTTATGACTCCAAAATAGTTAGGCATTGATGACATCTATATTCGGCGAAAGCCGCGCCTGCTTCTGACCAATATTTCAGAGCCGGCAGGTTATGAGCTTGATCAGCGTAGAAAGCAGGAAAAAGTCGTCCGTTATTTATCAAGTATTCCCAATCAGGAAACGATTGAGCTGGTCGCAATGGGTCTGTGGCTATCAGGACGGCTCAACTGTTTCCGAAAGCGTTTCCGAGCGGGGACTTTCATTCCCGGCATTATCCACCGCCGTGATTTGATAAAAATATTTTTGATTGGCTTTGACCTGCTTGTCGCTGAAAGTAATCGTCGTAATCGGACGGCTGGTGATTTTAGTCCAGGATTTTTCGTCATCACTCCGATAAACATTATACCCAACTACATCTGGTTCAGAATTCGCAGGCCAGAAGATGCTGACCAATCCGCCACGCGAAGCAATCGTAATCGAAGTTGGAGCCGAGGGCGGAAAAGTGTCTTTGGGAATAACTGTCAGGATTGCGCTGGAATTACTTTCGATGACTTCAGGCGCTCCGCTACGCGGAAGTGAAAGCGCCCGTACAAAGTATTCGTACTTCGTATTAAATTGAAATTGAGTTTCCGTGAGCAAGGCATCCTTCAGCGGGATTTTGTTGACTTTGATAAATTCAGCCTCACTCTTACGATACAAATTATAGCCAAGGACATTCGCGGGCTGTGAGCCGTTCAGATTTGCCTTCGGAGCCAGCCAGCTAATTTGTAATTCTTTTTGCGTCACGGTGAAGCTTAGTTCGCCGGGAGCTTCAGCTATCAGGCTTAGCGGCGAAACCAGCGCATAGTTTGAAAGGTCAGCCGGACGATCATCCGTATTTATCAACCGCACCGCGTATCTGAATCGAGTTCGCTCATTGGTAATTTTAAAATCAATGGGATCAATGAAAGTAACCTGCGAAGTTTTGCCAGGGAGTTGTTTGGCGGTCAGCGATTCGATCAATGCAGCCCGAACCATGAAATCATCTACCGTCAAGCCCGGAGGACTATCTATGTTTTCAGTCACGCGATAAATATCTACACGTTTTAATTTATCGGTTCGGGTGGCGAGGCTCACGGGGAAATTGACAATGATATTCGTGCCTTGCTGCGCAGCCGTCAGCTCAGAGACAATCATGGGAGCTTTGGGAATTGGCGGCAACGGATCGCCAACTTTCCCACAAGCTGTGACAAAAATGATTGAGGTCAAAATAGAAAGCCAGAGCAAGAAACTAACGACGCTTATTCTGGATTGATTGACAGGTTGTCCCATAACGACAAGCTCAACGTGCCGCATTGTACTAGAAACAAGCTTGTTCAACTGATTATGCGGCAACAGTGGAAAAGCTGTTAGGTCATCTTACGCAAGTATCAGTTTTGCAGGATGATTTTCCCATTTTCATCTTTGCGTGGGGGATTCAATTTTTCATATTGTTCATCTGTTCCCACAAAAAAGCTTGCTTCTATGTTTGTAATTTTCCCACTTGATTCGTTTTGCATCGTATTGCCTTGTAGATGAATCAACTTTTCTTCCTCTATTTTCTGGAGTGAATTATTCTTATCGTAAAAATAAAATTCATCCTTAGCCCAGCCAGATTCAAGAAATGTAGCAGTAATAATTAAACCAGTTGAAGAGAATCGGTGTACAAGAAAATTACCATCACGGGGAAGGCTCGGCGCATCTTTTGCATTGTAGGTCGTTTTTACCCAACCCACATATCCATCAGGAATCAAATAACGATTCGGATGCCGATGTTCACGACAAGAAGTAAAAGCAATACCTAATAATAATGAGCTGAACAGGGCTACTTGCTTGAATAACCGAATTTGATTTAAAGCAACAGCCTCCATGTAATTTTAATGATTCACTTACAAAATATAGCGGCTTAAATCCTCGTTCTTCACAATGTCGGCTAATTCTTTATCAACATATTTGGCATCAATGACCTGATTTTTTTCAACTAAGTCCGAGCCTTCAAATGATATTTCGTCGAGAACTTTTTCGAGAATTGTATGCAGGCGACGCGCTCCGATGTCTTCCGTAGTTTCGTTTACCTTGAAGGCAAATTGCGCGAGTGATTCAATTGCGTTGTCGGTAAATTCAAGATTGATCCCTTCGGTGTCCATTAAAGCCGTGTATTGCTTCAGGAGCGCATTTTTTGGCTCAGTTAAAATTCGCTTGAAATCTTCAATTGTCAGCGGTTGAAGTTCAACGCGAATGGGGAAGCGTCCTTGTAATTCGGGAATTAGGTCTGAAGGCTTGGAAACGTGAAACGCTCCAGCGGCGATGAACAAAATGTGATCGGTGCGAACGATTCCGTACTTTGTGTTGACGGTCGTTCCTTCTACAATCGGAAGGATGTCGCGTTGGACGCCTTCACGCGAAACGTCGGGGCCGTGACCACCTTCGCGTCCGGCAATTTTATCAATTTCATCAAGAAAAATAATGCCGTGCGTTTCGACTCGTTCCAGCGCGATGCGAGCCACAGCGTCCATGTCTACGAGCTTGGATTCTTCTTCGGAGATCAAATATTCAAGGGCTTCATCCACACGCATTTTGCGGGTTTTCGTTCGATTCCCAAACATTCCGGGAATCATATCCTTGATGTTGATGTCCATCTCTTCGACGCCTTGATTGCTGATAATTTCAAAGGCAGGGAAGCTTTTATCGCGGACTTCTAACTCAACAATGCGAGAGTCAAGCCGACCTTCGCGGAGCTGTTGTCGTAATTTTTCACGGGTTCGACTTTGCGCTTCAGCCACAGCCGTTTCGCTGTTTTCAATTTGATCAATTTCAGAGGAACGGGCGCTTGGTAATAACAAATCAAGGACACGCTCTTCAGCGTTTTGTTCAGCTTTATCAGCGATTTCCTCCGCTTTTTCTTCACGAACTAATTCAATGGAAATTTCAACCAGATCGCGGATCATGGATTCGACATCGCGTCCAACGTAGCCGACTTCCGTAAACTTTGAGGCTTCGACTTTTAAAAATGGTGACGAAGAAAGTCGCGCCAGCCGTCGCGCAATTTCAGTTTTACCAATTCCGGTGGAGCCAATCATGATGATGTTTTTAGGCATCACATCCTGCGCCATATCTGGTGGCAATTTTTGACGGCGGATACGATTGCGCAAAGCGACGGCGACTGCGCGTTTGGCAGCAATTTGCCCGACGACATGTTTGTCGAGTTCGGTGACGATTTGACGTGGCGTTAAATCGTCAAGTTTAACTTCTTCTTCGATTTCGCCGGAAAGGTAAATGACCATAATTTTTTACTGATTGATCGTTGGATTTTGGGCTTTGGTTTTTGTCAAGGTGACAGAAATATTACGTTTGACAAGTTCACTTATCCTCGCATTATTCCCTCCAAATACAAGCTATTCGTGAGGAAATGCTAAGACCAAAAGCCAAAGCTCAAAGACCAAATCAACTATCTTACACTTCTTCAATGACTAAGTTCGTATTGCTATAAATGCAGATTTCGCCTGCAATCATCATCGCTTCTTCCGCGATTTCACGCGCCGATAAATTGGTGTGCCTGACTAAGGCACGCGCTGCCGACAAAGCATACGGGCCGCCGGAACCAATCGAAGCGATGCCATCATCGGGTTCAATCACGTCGCCCGTCCCCGAAATAATTAGGGTCGAAGTATGATCGGCAACCAATAACAAAGCTTCGAGGCTGCGCATCGTTTTATCAGTGCGCCAGTCTTTCGCTAACTCAACGGCGGCGCGATTAAGCTGTCCGTGATATTGCTCAAGCTTGGTTTCAAAGCGTTGGAAAAGCGCGAAGGCGTCAGCGGTCGCTCCGGCAAATCCGGCAACTATTTTTTCGTTGTACAAGCGACGGACTTTGCGTGCACCCGATTTCATAATCGTGTCGCCCATCGTGACCTGTCCATCGCCGGCGATGACGGCTTTGCCATCACGTCGGACGGCCAGGATCGTTGTACTTCTGATGCGTGGTTTATTGCCATTGCTGGCGTTCATAGGATACGGCATCCACGCACTATAGCGAGGCAGCATGAATGTTGTCAAATTCCTTTTAATTCAACGTGATTCATTCGGCATGCTCTAGCCCGTCTGACGCTTCTTTGCTAACATCACGGCTATGCAAATCCTGCTTGCTTTCCTCAAACGATTGGTCTTTGTTTTGCCCGTAGTGTGGGCGGTGGTGACATTGGTTTTTTTATTGATCCACGTCGTGCCGGGAGACCCTGTGCGTAATGCGCTGGGTGACAACGCTACCGAACAACAAGTGGCCGAATTGAAGCACAAGCTTGGATTAGACCTGCCGCTTTCACAGCAATATGTCAATTATTGGAAAGGATTTTTCAAGGGTGATCTCGGCACCAGTTTAGTCACCAATGAGCCGGTACTTGAAAAAATTCTCAGTCGTTATCCGGCGACGATTCAACTGGCATTGGCGGGATTAGTCGTGGCAATTTTGATAGCAATCCCGCTGGGAGTCACCGCTGGCAGCAATCAGGGAAAAATTATTGACAACCTCGCTTCGGTGATTTCATTGCTGGGAATCAGTGCGCCGGGATTTGTGCTTGGTCCCTTAATGATTTATGTTTTTGCGATTAAGTTAAATTGGTTTCCCGTCGCCGGACGAGGCGGCCCTGAATATCTGGTACTTCCAGCGGTGACGATGGGCGCGGCGTTGGCAGCGATTCTGACACGGATGGTGCGCTCAAGTGTGATTGAAGAATTAGGCGAAGATTACGTGCGAGCCGCAAGAGCGAAAGGCTTGAGCGAACGGCAGGTCATCTACAAACACGTTTTGAAAAACGGACTAATCCCAGTCGTCACTGTCCTCGGATTGCAATTCGGAGTTTTATTGGCCGGCGCGATTATTACAGAAACGATCTTCAGTTGGCCTGGGCTGGGACGCCTGACGGTGGATTCGATCAATTCCCGCGACTACCCGTTAGTGCAAGGCTGCATTTTGATGATTGCCCTGACCTATATTATTGCGAATGTCCTAACGGATTTTGCCTATCGCCTGCTTGATCCACGCATTAAAGTAGAGTGAGAAAAGTTCGCAGCCTTTAGTTCGCAGTTCGCAGCTTGTTTTCTGCGAACTTCTTACTGCGAACTGCGAACTAAAGGCTGCGAACTTCCCCCCTGCGAACCGCGAACTGCTTGCTGCGAACTTCTTCTCCGCGAACTGCGAACTAAAGGCTGCGAACTTTCTTCATGAATAGATTAGGTAAATTTGGAATTGTTATCATTGCGCTTTTCTTTCTGGTCGCGCTCTTTGCCCCATTGCTTGCGCCGTTCGATCCGCGCCTGCAAAATCCCGCGAAGCCTGGTCAGTCGCGTGAAGATCGGATGAAACCTTCCGGCGAACATTGGCTCGGTCAGGATGATCTCGGACGTGACATTCTTTCGCGGATCATGCACGGAGCGCGCGTTTCAATGGAAGTTGGTGTCATGGTAGTGCTGATTTCAGCTTTTCTGGGAATGATGATTGGAGCTGTTTCCGGTTATTACGGCGGCTGGGTGGATCGCTTCTTTTCAGGATTTCTTTTTAATGTTTTTCTGTCTTTTCCAAGTCTGTTATTAGCCATTGCCATGGTCGCCTTTTTGGGGCCAAGTCTGCGGAATTTAATTTTCGCGCTTTCGATCATTGGTTGGGTTGGCTACGCACGTTTGATTCGCGGACAGGTCTTGAAGGTTCGTGAATACGATTTCGTGACCGCCGCCAGAGCCGTCGGCACGAATGATGTCAGAATCCTCGTCAAGCATATTTTACCGAACGCCATTCAGCCTTTGATCGTTCAGGCCAGTCTGGGAATGGCGGGCGCAGTTCTCTCCGAAGCCAGTCTCAGTTTTCTGGGTTTAGGCGTTCCACCTCCCACGCCGAGCTGGGGATCAATGCTCAACGATGCGCGTCCTTTTTTGCGGGATGCGCCACATTTACTAATCTTTCCCGGCATTGCCGTGATGTTGACAGTGTTGGCCTTCAACTTTGTCGGAGATGGGCTGCGCGAATGGTTAGACCCTAAGCAAAAACGGTAGTCCTACCCTGAATCTGATGAATAATTTTTATCTATCAGCCTGCTAAAAATTATTTCAATTCTTACTAAATTGAGTTATAAATAGTTGATTCTACTTATTAATTGTCAGATTGAAAATATCAGCAGCGAGCGGCATTCCGTTTGAACTGTTTGTTTTTTTGAATTGATAATTGCGTTCCAGGGAAATTCTCCTTTCTGGTCGAAGGGGGATGCTATCGGTCAGTTACCTCGTGTAGTCCAGTTTTATTTGTAGCTGTCATGATTAGGTGAGAGGGGTTTCGGTTCGGAAACGCATTGCAGAAAACCTCGACCAATGTGTCAACGTGATTAAGACTAATAAAATTAGACCTTGATTAGATTTCAACGTGGTTCTCATTCTCATCAGAAATACGCAACTGCTCCCCAAGATGCTGTAGTGTGTTGCTATTTGGGTAAGTCCGAAAAGGCGAAGGTAATGTTGGCGATCCCCGATTGTACTCCTGAACAATTTCAGAAATATCTGCTCTGGCTGCATTCGGATGAAGACCAGGCAGCACAAAAGCATGAAACCATTCGTGGTGGACTTGCCAGATTTTTTGCGCAGAAAGACTATCATGATCCCGATCATTTGGTTGATGTCACACTCGGTCGAGTCATCGCTAAAATAGAAATTGTTGAACTTGATGAGAATGTCACGCAGGCCAGGTTTATTCGCGGTTACGCACAGAATGTCTACCTGGAGGCACACCGACAGATCAAAGAAGAACAACTCGATCCTATTTTAGATCAAAATAAATTTACCCAGCCAACCCCACCGGATGATTCAGAAAAAGAAAATGATTTATCCTGTCTGGATCAATGCTTCAATCAAATGAAGCCCGAAGATTGTACCCTCCTTAAAAAATACTTCAGTGTTAACCGTGATCAACGGGATTCTCATCGCCTTCGATTGGCAGTAGAGCTGGGCATCACTAGCGAGAATTTACGAGTCAGAGTGATGCGACGAAGTGCAAAATTGAGAACTTGTCTTGTAGGCTGCAAGAAAAAAAAGAATTATTGAAAAAAACTGTTACGTCTGACCGATTTTTGTCATTAGTAATTAGGGGAAGTTATTTTTACTATCGTGAACCAGAAACTAGGCTTTATGACAGAAGAGCGAATACAACAATACTTGCTGGGTGAATTAGGAGAAGAAGAGCTGGAGCAGTTTGAGTTGTTGTTATTAGAAGACCCCAATTTACATTTTTGCGTTGAAGAAAAAGAGACGGACTTGATTCATTCCTATTTACGAAATGAATTATTCCCTTTCGAGCAGGATTATTTTGAACGCGAAAAATTGAAATCTTCTCGGTTGAGAGAGCGCCTCAAGATCGAAAAACTAATTCTTGAAAAAATCGTCGCTCAACCAGAGAATCACGGAATCGTCGTCAGCCTCATTAATCGTTTTAACCCTTATAAGAAACACGACCTCTCAGCCATTGGGGTATTTGGAGTAGGGAGCTTGCGAAAAGCTGCGGGGATGATTCTCGCGGTTGGAATTGGGCTTGGAGGCTGGTACTTCTATCGCCAATCATCCGCAACTTCCGCCTTTGATGGCGGAATGGCAGCTTTGAAGCAAGCCGCTGCTGAAAAAAGATTTGCTCATGGGCGCATTTCAGGTTTTGATTACTCGGAATATGAAGTAGCTGAAGGTAAGCGTGGAGCGAGTGACGGCAGTCATAGCAATCCAAATGCTACCATCGCGCTTGGTAGATTCACCGAGGCGCAAAAAGTACGAGAAACAGCACAGAATTTACGTGGAATAGGCTTAGCTCATCTGGCAAATGAACGTTATGAGGAGGCTATTAATCAGTTGAAGGAAGCGCACAAAACCGATATTACGAATCCTGAAATCCTAAATGATCTGGGCGTTGCTTATCAGCAGCAAGCTGAGCAGTATCGAGATGGTGATTCGTTAGAGGATGCCAAACGGGTCAAAAACTTAACTCTGGCGATGGATTATTTTGCGCTTGCTTTAAAAGAGAAAAGCGAAAATTATCCTGAAGCGCTCTTTAATAAAGGGATCGTGCAGAGCCAAATTCCAATGCTGGAATCTGCTTCGGTGACGCTGAACGACTATCTTAAAATTGATAGTACGAGCAAGTGGGCTGAGGAAGCGAGAAAAGTTCTCAGCAAGGTAGACGAAAAAAAAAACAAGTAACACTTGATGAAAATGGTAAAGAAAGATTACTGCAAGAGTTTATCTCAGCCATCGCAGATAATAACGGGGAACTTGCCAAAGAAAAACTTAGCCTCAGTTATCATCGCCGGAATAATTTTTTTGTTCAATTATTACTAAATCAATATTTTAATAATCTTGAAAGTGATGTCACTTTATCCGCCAGCGCTCTGTCGAATATTGGCAACATCGCGGGATTAGAGCAGGAAATTTCTGGTGATCGTTTTACCCTTGATCTCTTTAATTTTTTACGTACTGCTTCGCCTGAAAAATTAGCTCAAATTAAAGCGACTCGCCTTAAATATCTGACAGCTCAAGAGCATTATGATCAATTTCAAACCTCTGAGGCAAAAGCTGAGGCAGTTAGATTATTGACGGAAGCCATCTCTGAATTTGACCACCTGGGAGACCTTTACCAATCGTATTTAGCGCAACATTTTAAAGCGTTATTATTAACTTACAAAGATGGGAATACGACACTTGCTGAGCCTTTTGCCATCTGTCAGCGATTGGAAGCTGAAGCTCGTGCAAGAAACTACCAGGCGCTTTTGTTAAGGGTTAAATCGCAACAGCAAAGTTTAATTGATTATTACCCTGCCAATCGTCCAGATGATTGGCGTGAAATCGAAACTTTAGCCAACCAGGTCAATGATCAGAACTCCCGATATTCAATCATTAGCCAGAATTCGTCGAAGCAGGCGGGTTACGAATTAATTGCTCAGGGAATTAAGTTGGTTACAACTAAAGAACTGGAAAATAAGGATCGGCAAAATATCTATAATAAGCTCTCCCATGAACTATTAAAGTCAAAATATGTTGGGAAATTAGCTGCCATTGAGAGTTCATCGGAAGCTAATTTAATTGCGATTTCTACCAACATTCGACTTGTCGCGGCACAAGGTTGGAGAAAGCTGGGGGAGAGCTATTCCAATACGGGTGCTTACCCTCAAGCGCAGGAGTATTTCGAGAAAGCATTATGGGAAAATGAGCAGGCCATTAATGCCATGATTATGACTGCTGTTGATTATCTCGCCTTAGCTGAGCTGGCCTTGAAAAAAAAGGACTACGCCAGTTCAATAAAATACTTTGAGCTAGTGTTTCAGAATTCTCAGCGGAAGTTTTCACCAGCTTCGGAATTAACCGCAAGGATTAATTGGGGTAAGGCTCTCATCAGGTCGGGTAATAAAGAGCGATCCGTGCAGGCTTTAATTGAAGTTCAAGAGCTTTTTGAAAAGTCGAAAATTGAAGCCGCGGACTTGCCCGCTCTGAAAGAATCACTAAAACGGACATTCGT
The DNA here is from genome assembly GCA_043775925.1 of Blastocatellia bacterium. Taxonomy (GTDB): domain Bacteria; phylum Acidobacteriota; class Blastocatellia; order RBC074; family RBC074; genus JAFDVL01. The sequence goes on along the minus strand of JAYVRW010000108.1, from coordinate 14,111 downwards.
AGAGTACTACTTGAAACTCGAAAATGACCCCCGGAAAGCCTTAGTTGTCTATGCCGGAGTAGAACCGGAAATCCATCGGATGGTTAATTCTACGGAATCAATTACCGATGGGATCACACAACTTCAGAACAGCCTTGAGCCTGATTCACAGAAGATTGTGTTCATGGTTGGTGAGGAAGAAACTGCCGTTTGGGTACTCTCTAACAATCACTGTGAGTACTTTTTACTAAAGATTGGAAAAGATGAGCTGGGCGGAAAAATCGACAAATTACGTGAGCTTAAAAGTGCGAAACGATCCAACGAAAATCAAAGCAAAGCCTTGATTTTATCGCAGGAACTTTACTCCAAAATCATTCAACCATTGGATCAAAGTCTGGTAATGGGTAGTAAGCTCTTATTTTTTTCGGATCAGTCATTAAAACTACTTCCTTACTCTACGTTAGTAAGTCTAGTTAGTGGCAAATTGCTGATTCAGGATCATCAGATTCAGGAAGTAAGTTCATTACGAGCCAGAGACGAAAGAGTGGAGCCTGTGGCGGCAGGAACTGATAGATTTGTTGGGATCTCAAACCCAGTTTTTGATCGAAGCAAGAATCCGGGGCTTCACTCACTTGATTCGGCTGATGTTGAAGTCAGTAACATAGCTACTTTATTTACGAATCGGTTGACGTTAAAGGGGAATGAGGCCTCATTCTCGCAGGTAGTTTCGAGTTTCAAGCAGGCCCAGGTAGTTCATTTATCTGCCCATTCTGTACTGGATGAAACTGACCCCTGGAACTCCAGAGTGTTATTAAGTAAGGGGAAGGCTGGCGAGGGCGATACCTTGAGTGCCGCTACAATTCGAAGAATGAATCTTTCTAACATTAAGCTTGCCTCGCTCTCATCTTGCAGTTCGGTCGGGTTACTTGGTGATGATGGGAATGCAACTGGCTTAGCGCGAGCTTTTATTGATGCGGGTGTGCCAATTGTTGTTGCCAGTCTTTGGGATATTGATTCAAAACAGTCATCAGAATTTATGACAAGATTTTACCAGTACTACGCTGCCGGTAATTCCCCGGCTCGCTCATTACAACTTACGCAATTAGAATCTTTATCTGCTAATCAGATGTCCTCGAGTTTTTCTATCGGGTCGGCATTTGTTGTAATTTCGCGCAATTAGTTGAACAACCAAACAAGGAGAAACTTATGTCACTTCCCAATTTCACTGTGTCTGTTCGTCCTTCAGTTAGAATTACCTTTGAGGGCTTATTATTATTCAACTTCGAAAAGAAGCGATGCGTTATAAGTGCAGTTCCGTGTGACGATCATCGTCTCGAAATCACGATTGACTGTCAGAAGCCGTTTAGAACTTCTGCTAAAAATATTTCTCTTTTTTTAAAGAATAGTAGGGGAATTAAGCAGCATCGTTCATGTGACAAGCCCGTTCGACATTCTTCGTCGGCTGGAGATGAGCATGATTTAGGATGGTTAATGGACATTCAGGGTGATCAGTTTCACAATAATCCCAAACTCCCTAAAAACACGAGGCTCATTGAGCAAAAAATTGAAGTAAATACCGGAACTTTTTATACGGCGGTCAGAAGTTGCGATGTTTCAATTTTTTCTCCAAAAAGTGGGAAATATCAGCCTTCAACGATTGCGACGATAGTTGGTTGTAATGTTACTTTGGCTGAGAGAGAACTTCTGAACCTTACCCTTGACGGCAAAACAATCAGCCAATTTTCGCAAGACGCCTTAATGAGAACAGTGCATATCAAATATGTTTGCGATTATCCTGCTTCGCGTGATCATGGGGATTTCAGAGCCTACTATCAGATTTACGATAAGGTCATAGAGGAGGAGCAATTTGATGTGATTGCAACCAGGAAACTGCAATTATTAAGAGGGCTGAGCATTCAATCAAATGGTCCTACTGAAGTCTGCCCACCAGCAGAAAGTGGTGGCGGTAGTTAAGTCGTCTTGTTGTTAGCTGTAAGGCAGAAAAGGGATGCAGTATCTGTATCCCTTTCGTATTTGCCATTATACGATATAACTCTTACCATTTTGCTAGTAGTTCGTTAATCCCTGCTACTTGCACATTCGCAACACTCGCATCAATTTCCTTACCATAAGCCGCCGCCACTACATCAGAAAACAAAACCTGTAATTCGCGCTCGACATCGGTAACAGGGAAGAGGCGCACATTCAACTGCACTTTGCTCATGTCTATTGTTAAGCCAAGTGCAGTGCTTTTGAGTGGCGATAAGTGGAAAAACAGGGTTCCTACAAATCCGCGAGCGTCGGTGAATTCTGTGATGGGTAAGCCACTGAGGTTCGGGTACGGACGCGCGGCAATTTTTGCGGGGCCGGAAACTAATCCTCCCTGTGTCGCCGCGAGTGTAGCGCTGACGTTTTGTAATATTCGCTTTCCAACGCTCAGGCTTCCGGTGAGGATTAATTTGTTCTCAACCAGTTTGGCTGATTTGGGAGCGAACGTGAATTTATGTTTGCTCGTCGCCGTTTCAAATTCTCCGGCGAAGGTTTTGCCATTTTGCAGCGCGAAAATTGAATAAAGCTGCTTGGAAGGCTTTGGACCGGGAGCAGTTCGGGCGGATGGTTCTTTTTCTGGGATGAACATAATATTTCTCAATTGAAATTAAAGATTTCCTCGCTTCGTCTCATCTACGATGTACTCGCAGGCTCGCATCGTCAGCGCCATAATTGAAATCGTTGGATTCTGATTTGCCGCGCCAACAAAGGCGGCTCCGTCCGTGACGAAAACATTTTTTACATCGTGGCACTGATTCCATTTATTCAGTACTGAAGTCTTTGGATCGTTACCCATTCGCGCCGTTCCCAGTTCGTGGATGATGCGTCCGGGCGCAGTCATCGTGCCTCCGGTCGAGAGGATTTCGGCTCCGGCAGCGCGTAAGATTTCTTCACTGGCTTCTGCGGCATGCTTCGCCATTTCTCGTTCATTATCGGAATGTTGAATGTGAACTTTCAGGACAGGAATTCCCCACGCATCAACTACGCCGCCGGGATCAATTTCGACAAAATTCTCAAACCGCGAAAGCATATTGGCTCGCGTCGTCATGCTGACCGGAGCGGTCTGCCACTTGCGCACATCTTTTTTGTAATCAGCTCCGAAGCCCGGTAATCGTCGCGCCGAACTAGGCGACATTCCCATCCCCGCGCTGCATTCAAAGCCGTAGCCGCGCAGGAATTGTTTGTTTTTTGTTTCCTTGTTGATGTTCTGAAAACGAGGAACAAATAAGCCTGCCGCTTTGCCGTCTTCATTGACGGAATCGCGTCCCGCCAGCGTGTGAAAGAGTCCCGAAGCGCCGATGCCTCCAAAATGATCAACTAAATAATGACCCAAAACTCCTGAAGAATTCCCGATGCCGTTTGGATGCTGTCTGGATTTTGAATTCAGTAATAACCGCGTAGATTCAAGTGTCGAAGCGGCGACGATGACGACTTTGGCGAAAACTTCCTGTTCCTGATACGTCACGCGGTCAACAAAGGCGACGCCTTTCGCGTTGCCCGTGTCATTGTTAATGATGAGATGGCGCACGACAGAATTTGGACGAAGCGTCATTTTTCCAGTCGCGGCGGCTACAGGTAGCGTGGCAGAAACTGAATTGAACATCGCGCCGACATCGCATCCGTCTCCGCAATGTCCGCAATAATGACAAAGATTTCGTCCCCATTTTTTATGATGCGGTTTTTGCGCAGTCAGCATCGAAACGCGCGAAACAATGGCTGGGCGTCCGGTTTTCTCGGAGCCTTTTTTCAGCAGTTGTTCGCCGCAAGTTAGCTTCATCGGCGGCAGAAAATTCCCGTCCGGTTGATGCGCCAAGCCGTCTTTATTGCCGCTGACGCCGACGAATTCTTCTACTTTGTCGTAGTACGGAGAAATTTCCTGATAATCAATTGGCCAGTCCACATCGAAGCCATCGTGCGAAGCGGCCTTAAAATCAAGGTCGGAATAACGCCACGACAATCTACCCCAGTGTAAAGTCTTGCCGCCGACAATTCGCGCTCGTACCCAGGTAAAAGGCTTGCCGGGTTCCGTCGTGTAAGGGTTTTCAGTATCCTTCACATAAAAATGCTTGCTGAAATGTCCGGCAGTGTCCTGCAACCATTGTTCTTTTTGCTTCCAGTTGGGAGGCCCCAAACCGCGATACATATCATCATAAGGCCACGTATGCATCGAAAAATCACGAGCAGGATTGACCGGAGGTCCCGCTTCGAGCACGAGAACTTCAAAGCCAAGTTCGGTCAGTTGCATGGCCGCCATCCCGCCGGACGCGCCGGAGCCGATGATGATAGCGTCGTAGGTTTTGGTGTTTCGTGTGGTCTTGACTTGGGTCACAAATGCCTCCGTTGACGGATTGAATAATTGATGTTCTGCTTTTACCACAAAATTATTAATGATTGGTATGCATTGAGGGAAAATAATGTTCTTATCAGCGAAAAAGGTTATATATGCTTGAATTGATTACTAGGTTGCTATCAAAACGATTGCGTTTTGTAAGTATTGGTGGGGGCTATACTTAGCGATGGCTTTTAATAATTTTAATTGTGGAGACATCAATTTTATACGAAAAACGTCTCAGCTACAACTTTCAAAAATGAGTCGAGATATGCACTTAAAATATTATTTTATTGATCAAACTGGACGAACAGTGATGACTACTGACAAGTATAAAGGTGCAGGGAGTTTTTCTGGGGGATTCGCAACTGTCAAAGATAAGGATAAAGGAGCTGGGGTTATTGATAAAACAGGAAAAATAGTGATTGGATTTCAACTTCAATTTTATCAGATTAGTAGTTTTTCAGAAGGGTTAGCCGCGGTGAATATCAGAAATAAGTGGGGGTGGATAGATAAGTCAGGTCAGGTAGTGATTCAGCCTGAGTATGACTGGGTTAATGAAATGTCTGAAGGCGTTGCAGTAGTATCAATAGGTGACGAAGTATTTATAATCGACCGGAATGGTGAGAAAATATTTTCACAAAGCAGGAGTGGGTTGCGATTAAATATTTACGAGAACGCACGATTTTCTGAGGGTTTAATTCCAGCCTTGGACACCAAAACGTCTAAATGGGGCTTTATTGATAAGACGAGTAACTTTATTATCGGGCCAAAGTTCGACGATGCATGCAACTTTTCTGAAGGTCTTGCCAGGGTGATGATGGTGAAGGACGGAGAAGAAATGGTAGGGTTCATTGATCACAGTGGTAAGTTTATAACCCCACCGATTTTCAATAGTGATGTTGAGTTTCGTCGTAATTCAGACGACTTTTCGGAAGGTCTCGCAAGCTTGACTGAGAATCTACGACCAACAATTACAGAACCAGAAAAATATGTCTACATCAATAAACAAGGGGAAATAGTGCTTTCTACAAATTTCTTCTACGCCAGGCCGTTTCACGAGGGGATGGCAGTAGTCTATGACTCGGAGAAGAATAAGTGGGGATATATTGATAAAACAGGGAAAATAGTTATTCAATTACAATATGATGCTGCTCAGGATTTCTCTGAAGGGGTGGCTCTTGTTGGAGTCCGTCAGTAAATTTGTACAACTTCAGTAACAATTTCCAAGCTCATGCTGGAAAGATATACCTTTCGGAACGACATTCTCGAAAATCGGTACCAGTAGTACGCCTGTCAATAACTTTCCGATCAGCTACACGAGCGAAGGGACGACGATCAATTTCACTTACGATCAAGCGGGCAATCTGACGGCAGCCGGAGCGACGAGCTATCAATTGGACGGCGCCAATCGCTTGAAGAGTGTCAATAGCGGGACGCTGGGGAGTGTAAGATTTTTAGCCACGAATTCACGCGAATTGGCACGAATTTTTGACGGTTACGTTTGGAGCGCCGCAGGCTTGACGCCGCTTGGTTGTTCGCCGGAAAAGCGATGTAGCGCAAACTTTCCAGTTTGCTTTTCTCATCACTCGCCATTGTCAGGAAAACCAAATCAATGTTGGAGGACTGCAAGTTTTTGGTTCAGTATTTGTAATGGACGGTCGCAAACGGGAAAGTTGGCGCTCCAGGTTGCAGAAGCCCGCAAGCAGTAAGGGCGCACACTTACTCCGTGCGTGTTTCGGCAACGGTTGGGAACGTGGAAAAGAGGAGGCTTTACGAAGCGTAAAGCCTGTCGCAACCATGGCTGGATTGCGCTACATGCGATGGCATGACGCAGCGCAAACTGGAAAATTTGCGCTACATCATGGTACAACCATTATTAAGGAGTTGATAATCTAAGTGTTGCTCCTGAATTGACAAATGCAGAAACCGATCAGAGTGGAAATTACGGGACGGAATTCATTTTGGGAAAATGCCGTCAAAGTGGAATGGGAAGATCAGTTCCCGCAACGTCATTGGATTGCGCAAGGCAATAAATATTATCTGATCGAAGCGGAATGGCTGGAAGATTTGCAAAGAGTTGCCAATCAATGTTTTGCCAAAGCAATCATCGCTCCTGATGATGTCAGTAAGCGCAAAATGTTTCGCCAGTTATTCAAAGGGCTGGATGATGAGGCGTGATATGCCGAACCAAAAATGAATTGCGAAAATACAGAAACACGCACGTAGTAAGTGTGCCGAGTACGCGCCCTTACTACGTGCAGGCTTCCGCAATTTTTTCGCAACGTCGTGCAATTATTTAAAACTAAACTGCGTCAGGTGAAAATCTGCGCATTATTTCGGAGGAAAATAGGATGAAAAATCATATCAAAATTTTGTTGGCTGGGATGGTCATGGCTGGATTCTTTTTTTCAGCGCTCCGCACCGAAGCTTATCCGCCATTTGTTCGCAAAGCGGAAAAATACGGCGCGAAAGATTGCCTGTTCTGCCATACGCAAGCTGGCGGCGGTGAAGGCTGGAATGAACGCGGCAGTTGGTTGATTGCGGAAAAAGATAAGCGCAAAGCGGATTCGATTGATGTTGAATGGTTAGCCGATTATAAGCCAGCGGGCGAAGCTCCAAAAGAAGGTGAAAAAAAGCCGGAAGAAAAACCACCGACAGAGATTGCTAAGACCGCGCCCACCGATCACTCGGCCCATAACCACGCAGATGCTCCGAAGCCTGGCGAAGCGATTCCAGGAGGTCCTGTAGTAGCTCCGATGGAGAAACCTGCAAAATCGATTAAGAAGCCGAAAACTAAACTGAAGAAAAAATAAAAGTACCGCTCAGAGTTACGCGTTTACGTTTTTAAAAAAAGCGCACACGCGTAACTCTGAGCATCTCCGAACTCTTACGAAATCACTAATGTCAAAATTATCAATCAGAGACCTGAACCTTTCAAGTAAGCGCGTCTTCATTCGCGTAGATTTTAACGTACCTTTAGATGGCGGAATTGTTCAGGATGACACAAGAATTTCTGCCGCTATCCCTACAATTCAATTTGCCATAGATCAAGGCGCAAAAGTTATTTTAGCTTCGCATCTGGGACGTCCCAAAGGCGAACGCAATTTGAAATATTCGTTAGCTCCGGTGGTGAAACGCTTGTCGCAACTATTGGAACGCGAAATTCCATTAGCGGCGGATTGCGTTGGCGAAGAAGCTGAAAAAGCAGTTGCCGCCATGAACGACGGCGATATTGTATTGCTTGAAAATCTTCGCTTTCATGCTGGAGAAGAAGCGAACGATGCGATCTTTGCTGCGCAACTGGCGAAGCTTTGTGATGTTTTTGTCAACGATGCTTTCGGCGCGGCACATCGCGCTCACGCTTCGACGGAAGGCATTACGCATTACGTCGCACAAGCTGCGGCTGGATTTTTAATGGAAAAAGAGCTGCGATATTTATACGGCGCACTCGAAAATCCACAGCGTCCCTTTGTCGTCATTTTAGGCGGCGCGAAAGTTTCTGACAAAATTCAGGTCATTGAGAATTTATTAAAATCAGCGGACACCGTCCTGATCGGCGGAGCGATGGCGTACACATTTTTTCTGGCTCAAGGGTTATCAGTAGGAAAATCTTTAGTCGAAGCCGACAAGACTGAACTCGCAAAATCACTGGAAATTGCGGCGAAAGAAAAAGGCGTAAATCTTCGTCTGCCGTCCGATCACGTGATTGCTGCCAATCCCAATGATGGAGCGAATGCCGTGACGGTCGCGGTCAACGCAACTCCTGATGATAAAATGGGATTGGATATTGGAGCGGCTACGCAGGTGGATTACGCTGCGATTATCAAATCTGCGAAAACCGTTATTTGGAACGGCCCGATGGGATTATTTGAAAAATCTCCCTTCGATCAGGGAACCCGCATCGTCGCGCAAGCCGTAGCGGATGCGACAGAATCTAACGACGCCATCACCATCATCGGCGGCGGCGACAGCGTGGCAGCGATTCATGAAGTAGGCTTGGCGGACAAGGTTTCGCACATTTCCACTGGCGGCGGCGCTACGCTGGAATTATTGGCAGGGGATGTTTTGCCGGGAGTTGCGGCACTCAACGAAAAATAAATCAAATGGCAAAAGGCAAATATCAAAAGGCAAAAGTTAGTTTGGAAGGGCTGCGCCCCGTAAAATCATAAAATGCCGACCTTTTGATATTTGCCTTTTGATTTCTCTTGGTTTGTAGCCCTAATTGATACTTTTTAAGTTCACGAGACTTATCGGAAAGGATCAAGACAAACTATGCGAAAAAGTTCATTAATAATTGTGCTCATATTAACGGTCTGTGCGATTGCTCAGGCGCAAACTTCTAAACCCGTTCCGACGTTGAAGACGGAGGACGTCATGAAATGGCGCGAAGCGAATCCGGAACTCGCGGCGAAGTACATTCCAAAATCTGATCCGGCTGACAGTCGGTCTATCTCCAATCAGGAGTTTCTGGCGGCTGAAAAAGAATGGAATGTGCGCCTGTCGCAAGCTCGAAATCGGTTGCGGAATTTTGAGATGCAAGCGAGTCAGGCTGAAATTAGAGCGTCGCGTTCACGCGATGTGGTGATTCACAGTAGCCCCAGCGATTTGAATAATAACAATGCTAGAGTTGCTGAATTAAATGCGAATGCTGCTGCTTTCAGAGCCGAATCCCGTCCAGCGCAGGACGAAATAAATCGCTGGTTGGATTACGGGCGAGAGTACGGATTTATGCTGTACTCGATTTCGCCAACCTTGAAAAATGGAGAGCCGAACGAAGATTATTATCGTTCGCGGTTCCTTGATTTGCAGGCAGCTTTACAGAATGTCAGCGCGCAGGCAGAGGTTTCGCAACTGCGCACGAACCGTTTGAATACGAGCATTAACAATACGCTCAGCTACCCTGAAATTCGGTATGGAAGCAACTACAATGGGATTTTGTTTTATCCGAATACGGGAGCGGCGGACACGTTTTACGTGAATCGTTTGCGAAATAATCTGGCGGAAGTGAATGGGGATTTGCGTTCCAATCAGGCGCGACTTGATTGGCTCAATCAGCAACTTGAAGAATTAAAAGAGGCAGGTCGCCGTGCAGGAATTGCGCCGGGAGTGTTTCGATAGGCAAGACAGGCGTCCAGCCTGTCGAAAAAACAACAACAATTCAACAGGCGGAGACGCCTGTTGTACCTTTGGAGAATCATGAGAAAACCTGTTATCGCAGGCAACTGGAAAATGTTCAAAACAATTAGTGAAGCGGTCAGCACGGCGGTTGCGCTGAAGCCGTTAGTCTCGAATGCAAATCATTGTGAGATTGTCATTGCTCCGGTTTTTACGGCTTTGAAAGCAGTCGCGGATCGTTTGGAAGGTTCAAATATTAATGTTTCATCACAAAATGTTTCCGATCAAATCAAACACGGCGCACATACGGGAGAAATCTGCGGCGACATGCTCAAAGATGCCGGATGCAGTCACGTGATTATTGGTCATTCCGAACGTCGCGCGATGTATGGTGATACTGATGCGTTCATCAATCGCAAAATTCAAGCGGCTCTTTATTTTGGATTGACGCCGATTTTCTGTGTGGGAGAAACGCTCGAAGAGCGTGATGCTGGAAATGAAGAAACAGTCGTAGCTTCGCAGTTGGCAAATGGCTTGCAAGGAATGTCCGCAGTTGATATTACTAAAATAATTATTGCTTACGAACCCGTGTGGGCAATTGGAACCGGGCGCACCGCTTCACCTGAACAAGCGCAACAAATGCATGCTTCCATTCGTGGCTGGCTCAATGCAAATTCTGGTAGTGAAATTGCTGAAGGCTTGCGAATTCTTTACGGTGGCAGCGTCAAGCCGGAAAATATTTCTGAGCTGATGAACTGCGCCGATATTGACGGCGCGTTGGTTGGCGGAGCCAGTTTAGAGGCCGAGAGCTTTTCCAGAATCGTCAATTATCAAAGGTAAAACTTGCATCACAGGTTTTCACTACGCTATCATCAACCCAGTTTAATGAATCGGTCTGCATCCCTCTCGCCGATTTGGTTCTTGATTTATTGAGGAGTATCAGCACATGTCAATTCGTACCAAGCTAACTCTCGTGATGATTTCAGGTGTTATCGCGGTCTATGCCTTAGTTGGAGGCTTGCTGTCAGGTTCGCCGTTCGGTCGAACGATAGCGAGTGCGGGACCGTATCCACAACTCAAAATTTTTGAAGAAGTGGTTCGTCATATTGTTAACGAATACGTTGAGAAACCTGACTTGAATAAAGTTCGCATTGGAGCTTTGCGGGGATTAACAGACGGGCTTGATCCCTATAGCGGTTATTTATTGCCGCAACAGGTCAAAGAGTATCAAGCCAATAGCGGGCGTTATCAGGATATGACCGGAATGACAGTTGGTTCCGTGCGAGGGTACGGATATGTAGTTTCGGTGCTTCCCAATTCTCCGGCAGCAAAAGCCGGAATTAAAACACGTGATTTTATTGAGTATATCGAAGGTCACGCGACGCCTGATATTGATTTAGCTGATATTAGCGCCTTGCTTTCCGGTCAGCCGGGTACGACCGTTGAGGTTTCAATTCGACGAGGCGGTTCACGTAATAGTGAAAAAATAAAAATTACCCGAGCCGCTGTTGTGTTGCCAAAACCTGAAACGCAGATGCTGGATCAGCAGGTCGGCTATATTAAAGTTAATGCGTTGCAGGGACAGGCGGACAGTGTTCAGGCGGCGATCAAGGATGTTACGAAGCGTGGGGCCAACAAAATAATTCTTGATTTGCGAGGTTCTGCGGGTGACGATTTTGCGGCAGGCGTTGAGACTGCCAATTATTTTTTGAAGTCCGGGACCATTGCTAAAGTGATTGGGCGCAAAGAGCGCGTCATCGAAACGGTCGAAGCGAAACCCGAGAAGGCTATCACCGATTTACCGCTGGCTGTGATCGTAGATACTTCGACCGCCGGAGCTGCTGAAGTGTTAGCTGCTGCTATCCAGGACAATAAGCGCGGTGATTTGATTGGTGAAAGAACTTTTGGAATTGGCTCCAGGCAGCAGCTTTTCCCGTTGGAAGATGGGTCTGCCTTGCTGTTGACTACTTCGCGGTTTGCGTCTCCGAATGGCAAGTTTTTCCTGCCGGATGGTGTCACTCCAGGTTCTGAGGTTAAACGCAAAGACCTGGCTGAGGCTATTCCTGAAGAGTCCGAAGCAGACCCAGGCAATTCACCGAGCCAGAAAAAAATAGAAAAGACCCGGCTTGACCCTGTAGCGGTGACAGCCGAGAAGCCATCAGAAGACCTCCTGCTCAAAAAGGCGTTGGAGACTTTGCTTTCGACTGCCAAAGGCAAGAAAAAGTAATCACTCATAGCTAAACTCTTTATTTTGATAAAAGCAGACCTGATAGGTCTGCTTTTTTTATTTGTCTGGCTCTTGAAATCGGGAAGTAATTGAACAGGGTTAGGTTACGAAGGCGTGGAGACAGATACTCATTCCCTGGATGGTTCAGGCCGGCACACAACCCACTACAATTTTAAAAATAAGCGGACTCTTAATAATTTGTTAAAAAAATTACAAAACCAGGTTGACAATGGTTTAAACAGAGCGTATAAAGCTTTTGAAAGACGCTAAAAAAACTTCAATACTTCAACTAACACTTGAGGAGACAGTAATGAACCGGGCTGATTTAATTGAAAAGATATCCAAAGATACTGGAGTCACCAAAACAACCGCTGACCAGATTATTGATTCGATGATCGGAAACATTCGTGATGCGTTAAAAAAACGCGAGAAAGTCATGATTAAAGACTTCGGAACGCTCACCGTGAGTAAGCGAAGCGCACGTAAGGGGCGTAACCCACAAAATGGCAGCTTAATTGAAATCGAAGAGCGGGCGTTCGTCAGATTTAAAACTGGTAAGCGAATGGACTCTGCGCTAAATCGAACCCGGTTTGACTCGATTTTGGAAGAAGAGCCGGAAAAAGGCAGTTAAAATGTAAGCTAAGAATAGCGAACGGCAGTGAACAGCGGAGATAGTCGCTGTTCACTGCCATTCGTGTTTAGAGGGGAATATTTCCGTGCTTCCTGGGCGGGTTTGTTTCGCGCTTATTTTCCAGCAATTTCAGGGCACGAATGAGTTTTCGGCGAGTGACTTTCGGTTCAATGACCTCATCAATAAATCCTTTTTCAGCCGCGATATATGGCGAAGCAAATTTTTCGCGGAATTCCTCAACTTTTGCTTGTCTGGCCTGCGTTGGATTCTCGGCATTCGCCAAATCTCTTTTGAACAGAATTTCTACTGCACCGTCAGCTCCCATGACCGCGATCTCAGCAGTCGGATAGGCGAAATTGATGTCGGTGCGAATATGCTTTGATCCCATCACGCAGTAAGCTCCACCGTAGGCTTTGCGCGTCACTACTGTAATTTTGGGAACGGTAGCTTCAGCATACGCATACAGCAATTTTGCGCCGTGCCGGATAATCCCGCCGTATTCCTGATTGACTCCAGGCAGGAATCCCGGCACGTCCTCAAACGTAATAATCGGGATATTGAAGCAATCGCAGAATCTAACAAAGCGTGCAGCTTTGACGCTGGCGTCAATGTCCAGAACGCCTGCCAGGTAAGCCGGTTGATTGGCTACCAGGCCGACCGATTGACCATTCAGACGAGCAAAACCGATCACGATATTTTTGGCAAAATGCTCCTGAATTTCAAAGAAATAGTTATGATCAACGACGCTGGTGATGACTTTGCGAATGTCGTAGGGTTGTGTAGATTCTGCCGGGACGATTGAATTTAACTTCTCATCTTCGCGGTCAACCGGATCATCGCAGGCAATGCGGGGTGGATCATCCTGATTATTGGAAGGCATAAACGAGAGCAATTCGCAGATGGTTCGCAGGCATTGCTCTTCATCTTCAACAGCAAAATGCGCGACGCCACTGGTTTGATTGTGCGTCATGGCGCCGCCTAATTCTTCTTTGGTAACTTCTTCGTGCGTGACGGTTTTGATGACATCAGGGCCAGTGATGAACATGTAACTGGTATTTTTCACCATGACCGTAAAATCAGTAATCGCTGGAGAATACACCGCTCCGCCCGCGCACGGTCCCATAATGGCGGAAATTTGCGGGACGACTCCTGACGATAAAACATTGCGCAGAAAGATGTCGGCATAACCTCCGAGGCTCACGACACCTTCCTGAATTCTGGCTCCGCCTGAATCATTTAAGCCAATCACTGGAACGCCAACTTTCAAAGCCAAATCCATTAATTTGATAACTTTTTCAGCATTCGTTTCTGATAGCGATCCACCAAAAACTGTAAAATCCTGAGCAAAGACAAAAACTTCTCGCCCCTCAATTAATCCGTGACCGGTGACAAAACCGTCTCCGGCAAATTGCTGCGTCTCCATGCCAAAATCGGTGCAGCGGTGTGTTTTGAGCTTATCAAATTCTTCAAAGGAGCCTTCGTCGAGCAGAAAATTGATACGCTCCCGCGCCGTCATTTTTCCGTCAGCGTGTTGTCGCTGGATGCGGGCTTCGCCGCCGCCAGCTTCGGCGGCGGCATTCTTTTTCTGAAGAATTGTTAGTTTGTCTTCGATCATTTGTTGAGTTGCCTTATTGGTGTTTAGTTATCGAAGCCTGATCATACAAGTGACTTCAGTAAGTCGCAACTTCCACTCACAGCTTCGGCATCAAACTGAGTTGAGCTTTCCACTTTGCGCTAAGCTTTCGTCACGGGCTATAATATTTGTTGTTATGGCGAAT
>JAYVRW010000107.1:0-6647 GCA_043775925.1 Blastocatellia bacterium | reverse complement strand
TCCGTCGTCTATTTGGTCTGGATTGGAGTGGTAGTGTTGCTTTATCCCGCGTGCCGATGGTTTGCCGCTCTCAAAAAGCGGCGGCAGGAAGCGTGGTTGAGCTACCTCTAAGTACTCAAGCAAATGTTTTTCGGTATTTAGGATTCAGGGAAGCCCATCAATACTGGACTTGAAAATTCTTTATACCGCTTTTCTTTTGCGTAAGTACTTACTGTAGGAGATGCAGCACGCTTACAGAGTCGAAGAGCTACGACTGAAGAAAAACTGGAACTAACCAACGAGGAGAATCAGAAAATGAAAAAACTATTTTCGATCTTGATCATTACGTTTCTGTTTGCGCCAATCGCGCAGGCACAGTCCACCATCTCAAACCATCCCGATGTGGTCAGCAATATCAAGTTGCTCGAAGCCTGGATCGAATCACAAATGGCGTATCGTGGTTTGCCCGGCATGTCGGTGGGCGTGGTTTATGAAAATAAGGTGGTCTGGGCCAGAGGCTTTGGGTACAGCAATCTGGAAAAGAAAACGCCCGCCACCCCGGCGACAATTTACCGAATGGCATCCGTCACCAAGACGTTCACCGCGACGGCCATTATGCAACTGCGTGATGCGGGTAAATTAAATCTGGATGACCCCGTCGCCAAATACTTGCCCTGGTTCAAGGTCAAGAGCGAATTCAACGATGCGCCTGTTATTACGATTCGCCATCTGCTGACTCACACGTCGGGATTGCCCCGCGAATCAGCTTTTCCTTACTGGTCGGATAACAACTTCCCCACCGCCGAGCAGATGAAGGCGATGTTGCCGAATCAGGAGGCAGTGTTTGCCCCGGAAACAAAGTGGAAGTATTCCAATTTAGCGTTGGCGCTGGCGGGTGAAATCGTAGCCGCCGTTTCGGGTGAGCCTTACGATGTTTACGAGCGCAAGCACATTCTCGAACCGCTGGAATGAGCAGTTCGACGATGCTCTTTCCGACAGAAACTCGTGATCGTCTGGCGATTGGTTATGGACGGCGCATGCCTGACGGAAAGCGCTCGATTCAACCGGAGACGGACACAAAAGGAATCGCGCCCGCCGCCAATTTGTCATCCACCGTGGAAGACCTCGCGCGTTATGTGGCGTTTCACTTGAGCGATGGAAACGTCGGCGGCAAGTTACTGCTCAAAAACAGCACGTTGCGCGAGATGCAGCGCGTTCACTGGCTGCAACCTGATTGGAAAGGCGGCTGGGGCATCGGCTTTGGCATTGATCGCGCAGGCGATAGAACTACGGTTGGACACGGCGGCGCGCTGGGAGGATTCCGCACACAGATTGCTTTCAGCCCGGAAGAGAAAATCGGCGTCATCGTGTTGACGAACGCTGATGACGGCAATCCCGGATTCTATCTCAAACAGATTTTCACGCTACTGGCTCCGGCGATTAAGAAAGCCGTCGCGCCTGCGCCTGTGGTCGCGCAAGCCGATTCCGAGTGGAGCAAATTTGTCGGCACTTACCGAGATGCATGGGGCGATACGGAAATTCTGGTGATGAACGGTGAATTGGTGATGATTGATCCGACAGCTAGTGACCCGAAAGAATCTCTGCTGAAATTGATTCCGGCAGGAAAGAACAGATTCAGAACGGTTGAGGAAACATTCAACTATGGCGAAATCGGGGAATTCATCACCTTCGAGCTTGGGCCGGATGGTAAAGCGACTCGGATGAAAATTGGCGAGAACTATACCCCTCGGCTGAAGTGAGTTGGCTATGCCGCGTTGGTTTCGTCAGGACACAGGGTGACGAATTCTTCTCTCATCCTGCTTACTTTTTGACTTCCGCCGTCCAATTCAATGCCACATTGATGGGTGGTGTGGGCGCACGTTCAGTCACCACGCTGGTCAGGAAGCGTTGGCCGTCCTTGCTGGGTGAATAATTGGCACCTTCGATTTCGAAAAGTGGATGCGGTGTGCTGGCTTGGAATTCTGTTCCCCCGTTATTGACGTTGGTCGCCATCAGTTGCTTACCTGAGAGAAAGAATAACTCTTTGCCGTCGGTGCGCCAGCAAGGATTGTTGCCGCCACTTTTTGAAATCCGCCACGTGCGACCGGGTTGAGGGAACTGCGTGACGTAAACTTCAGCGATGCCTGTCTCATCTGAAACATACACGAGCCAGTTTCCGTCCGGTGAAACTTTGGCGGCGCGTTCATCTGATTTTGTTTGGAGCAACGGCTGTGGCTTGCGTTCGCCCGAAAGAGGCAGTGACCAGATGTCGGTGCGCGTCAGCGGATCGCCCATCGCGTAAATCAGAAATTTTCCATCCGGCGACCACGAGAGGGGATAAGTTTGGAATCGAGTTTCCAGTAAGCGCTCCTCCGGTGCGGTTCCGTTGGTTTGCTTGAGATAAAGATTCAGCGCTGAATTTCGTGCTGAGGCGAAGGCCAGTTGCTCGCTATTCGGAGACCAGACGGGAAAAAAATTAGCACTGTCGGTGTCGGTCACGAAGCGCGTCGTAGTGCCTTGCGCAAGATTTAACTGCCAAAGTGAATTGAGTCGGTTCGGCTCGTTACGAATTAGCGCTACCAAACGATCATCCGGCGACAACGCGAAACTCGTCCACGGTTCTGCCGTGCCGACCTCTCCCAGCCGCTTGCCGCTGCGGTCGCTCCAGGTCAGTTGCGCGATGTCCATTTCCTTGTTTTGCAAATAAGCGAGGATGCTATTCGTCCCATTCACAGCGGTCGTAAACCGCGCATTGCCGGTCAGACTGACAATTACGTTTTCGGCGATGCGGAAGGGTTCACCCAACAGTTCCAAGCGGTCGGGATCGAAGGCTCGCGCCAGCAACGTATTGCGATTGAGCGCATACAAAATAAAGCCCGAAGCCGACCAGACAGCCCGCGTGGAATTGGCACTGTCAGGGCTGAGCGGGATCAGCATTTTGCGGTCTTTGGTATTAAGCGAGCCGACATAAATGCCGTGGTTGTCTCTCCCGAGAATGTGAAACAGATAATGCTGGTCATCGGGCAGGAAAGACGGATAATCGTGATTAGTTTCACCGCTCGTTGCGTCCAATTCGGTGACGACTTCCGGTTTGCCTCCCGCCGCATTGACACGCGAAAGCGCCGCTCCATCGCCCGCGCAAAAGAGTATGACGCCATTCCGACTCCAATCGCCACCACGTCCTGCTCCGGCTGGGCAGATGATTTCGATCACGCTCGACCGGGTATCAATCTTCTTAAGTTTATTGTCAGCGAAAAAGGCTATGAAATTGCCATCAGGCGACCAGAAAGGGGAATCGGCTCCATCCGTGCCCGCGAGCGGTTGCGTAGTGAAGGAATCGAGCGCCCGCAGCCAGAGTTGGCGCGTTTTTCCCGTTGATGCGCTGAATACCAGACGCCCGCCGTCGGGTGACAGAGCAAGGTCTGGAGCCTGTGAAGAACCAGTGCCGGTTTCTTTGGGCAGTGGCATTGAGAGGCGGGTGACATGCGATTCCGCCGATGGCTTACGCAGGAAAAGCATCGTCGAAATTAACGCCGCCGCCAGCAGCAGGCTGACCGCCAGCCACAACCGCCGTTCGCGCTTGAAGATTGCCGTTCCTGGCTTTTCAATTTCATTCTCCGGCCCGGCCTTCAGTGCCAATTGCGGCTGCGAGTCGGAGAAAACCGACAGTGCCTCAATCGCAAAGCCGAGATCGCTTGCCGTTTGAAAGCGTCGCTCGGGGCGTTTTTCCAGGCAGTGCCGCGTTACGCGCTCAAGGTGCGGCGGGATTTGATGGTTCGCAGTCGTGATGTCCAGTGGGTCTTCTTTGACAATCGCCACCATGACTTCGGCGAAGGTATCTCCCTGAAACGCACGCCGCCCGGTCAACATTTCGTAAAGGATAATGCCGAAGGAAAAAATATCTGATCGGTGATCGGCTACTTGTCCCCGCACCTGCTCCGGCGACATATACCCCACAGTGCCCATCACTACGCCTGGCTCGGTTTGCGGCGTTTGCCTTATCGTCTCTGCGTCTACACTCCCGACCAGCTTGATGGGATTTAACTTAGCCAGCCCGAAGTCGAGAATTTTGACTCGGCCCTCGGTTGTGACAAAAAGATTCTGTGGCTTCAGGTCACGATGCGTGATCCCCTTCTCGTGCGCGGCGGTCAGTCCCTGGGCGATTTGCCGCGCAAAATCCAACGCCTGGTGCAGCGGCAGCGGCCCGTCATTAAGCAGCGCCATCAGTTCCGTTCCTTCGAGCAGTTCGGTGACAATGTAAGGTGCGCCCTGATGTGCGCCCGTGTCATGGATGGTGAGTATGTTGGGGTGATTGAGCGCGCCGATGGCTTTGGCTTCGATCTCAAAGCGGCGTAAGCGATCAGGATCGCTGGTAAAAGAAGCGGGCAGCACTTTGATCGCCACAGCGCGGTCAAGCCGCGTGTCGCGGGCGCGATACACTTCGCCCATGCCGCCTACGCCTAATACCGAGACAATCTGGTAGTGATTGAGCGAGTGGCCGACCAGCTTGCTCCGTTCCTGCGCCAGCATCTCGGCAGCAACGTGGAGTGCCGGTTCGGCGATGAAATCCTGCGCCTGCGCCTGCTCATCCGACGCCAGTAATCGTTCTACGGCCTGGCGCAACTCTTCGTCCTCGGCGCAAGCTTCCTGTAGGAAAGCGACGCGTGGCACTGGTTCCAGACTTACCGCGTCGTGATAGAGGCGACCGATTTGTTGATAACGTTCAGGGGTCATTGAATAAAGAAATAAGGGTGCGACATTCTAATCTCCCCATAGTGAATCGGACGCGGGAGTTGAAGTATACCCTGCGCCTGCGCCCACAGCTACATTTCTGAAAAAAGATTGGAAAAATTCGGAGCCGCTGAAGTTTTTCGTTTTGCTTTGCGCGATGACTAACGAAGATGAATGTCAGCTCGTTCAAATATATTTTCGTGGCGTGAACACTTTTCCCCACCAATTACCCCTTACCGATAGAGAGTAGCCCTATCGCCACAGTATTAACAGGTAGAAAAATAAGGGGAATAAAACATGGAAGCAGTTGAAAAGCTCATCGAAATGCCCATCGCGCAGAGCGGCAAATTATTAAAAATTCTTGGTGTTGGTTTCGGCTTGGCGGTTGGCATCGGCGCGACGGTTGGGGTTGGAATTCTTCGTTCGCCCGGTTTGATTGCCGGGCAACTCAACTCATTCCGGCTGATTATGTTGGCTTGGTTGCTGGGCGGCATTTATTGTCTGTTCGGCGCGAATTATCTCGCCGAACTTGCGACGATGATTCCGAAGGCGGGCGGATTTTACGTTTACGCCGAACGTGCTTTCGGACGCTACGGAGGTTTTGTCGTCGGTTGGAGCGATTGGCTGAACAACACTTTGGGGCTTTCCTTTATCAGCGTAGTTTTCGGCGAATATGCCGTTAAATTTTTCGCGCCGAATTTGACCGGCGGTAGAATAATTTTCAGCATTTCGGCATTGGTCATTATCACGATTTTGAATTTGCTCGGACTACGCGCCGGGAGTGAAACTCAAAAAATAACGAGTTTTCTGAAAGCCGCCGCCTTGCTTGGATTTGTCGCTGCCTGTTTTCTTTTCGGCGGACAAAATAATCCGGCGGATGCGGTGCCAAGCGCAGTCGTAGCCCCGACAACTTTTTCCTCGTCCTTTGTCGCTTTTATCTTGGCATTTCAACTCGTTTTGGGAACTTACGACGGCTGGTATTCAGCGATTTATTTTTCCGAAGAAGACACCAACCCGAAGCAGAATCTGCCGCGCTCGATGTTCGGCGGAATCGCCGCGATCATCGCCATTTACCTGCTCGTCAATCTCGCTCTTTTATACGTTTTGCCAATGTCGCAGCTTGCCGCTTCAAAATTTGCGGGCGGCGACGTGATGAGCCTGATGTTCGGAGCGCGAGGCGGTCAGATTCTGACGATTTTAGCCCTACTTTCGCTCATCGGAATCATCAACGCGATAATTATGTGTACTCCGCGCATCATGTTTGCTTTGGGACGCGACGGACTATTTACCAAAAAAGCTGCGGCGGTCAACAAGGGCGGTACACCCGTCTTCGCTTTGATAGTAACCGCTTTGTGCGTCATCGTTTTATCGTCCATCGGCACATTCGAGTTGCTTGTGGCAGTCGGACAATTCTTCATTGTCGTTATCACGATTTTACTCATTGTTTCGCTCTTCGTCCTGCGCCGCCGCGAACCGGATACGCCGCGTCCATATCGCGCCTGGGGTTATCCGTTCGCGCCGCTTTTGATGCTCGTTTTCGCCGTGCTTCTATTTTTCGGATACATCGTCAGCAATCCATATCCGAGCCTCTACGCACTCGCGCTTTTAGCAATCAGTTATCCGATTTTTCGTTTCAGTGAACGATATAAAACAAAAACTAAAACAGGGTAACCCCATTTTTCGTTCAAATGAGGTTATAGATTTATTTCAACGCAAAGCGTGTTTCAAAAAACATTCCAAAAGAACAAAAGGAGAAAAAATGAACAATCAAGAAAAAAACTTTTCACGGCGGCAGATGTTGAAGACGGGAATGGGTTTCGGCGGTTTGGCGATTGTGGGCGGATCGGTCTTCGCTCAGCAGAAGGAACTTATGACTACGCCCGATGTTGAAATGGGACCGTTTTATCCGGTTTTGAAACCGCTCGACAAAGATGCCG
>JAYVRW010000106.1:0-25686 GCA_043775925.1 Blastocatellia bacterium | reverse complement strand
GCTAACGCTTTCCGTCGGTTAAAACGCCACGGCTACAACCAACTGCCGCGATGCGGCAAAGAGTTCTTGCTTAACTTAATGCCATTGGCCTTTATGCTACCACCTGCTACCGCAGGTTAAGACAGGAAACAGGATCGTCAGGAAAGAAGAGTCGATTTGGAAACTGATATGCTAGAATTATTGATTAAGAAAGGAACATCAATGAACTATCACGATATTATTACCATTGAACCAGGCAAGCGGAGCGGCAAGCCCTGCATTCGTGGACGGCGGATTACGGTTTATGACATTCTCGAATATTTAGCTGATGGTATGTCGGAAGATGAAATTTTGAGAGATTTTTCCGAGTTTACTCTGGTGGACATCAGAGCTTGTTTAGCGTTTAGCGCCAGCGGCGCGACATATTTATAGAATCAATGGGCATCTTCTTTTCAAGCTCCATCGGAGCGAAAGATGAGATGTCGCTCCGATGGAGCTTGTGGCGAATAGTTGCTATAAATATGTGGATCCGCTTGGATCCTCTCTCAATTACGTCCTTAAAGCGTCAAATGACTACTGCCCCAAATCCAACCACCAATTTCCTACTCACCGCCCGCGCCCTAACCAAAACATACAGCGGCATCGGCGAAGAAATTACAGTCATTCAAAATCTTAATTTCTCCATCAATCAGGGCGAAATGGTAGCCATTGTCGGCGCTTCAGGCGCAGGCAAATCTACGTTATTGCATTTGCTGGGCGGATTGGATGCGCCGACTTCGGGAACAGTGATTTTAGATAATTTTGACATCTTCAAAAACGGTGCGGTAGAGTTAGCTGAGTTTCGCAATCGCCGGATCGGATTCGTCTTTCAGTCGCATCATTTGTTACCGGAATTTTCGGCGCTGGAAAATGTCATGATGCCGTTGTTGATTCGCCGCGAAAATGCAGATGTCGCCACCGGATTGGCGCATGATCTTTTAAAGAGAGTCGGACTGGAAAATCGTTCGTCGCACCGTCCCGGAGAATTATCCGGCGGAGAGCGGCAACGGGTTGCCCTGGCACGGGCCTTGGTGACTTCTCCATCGCTTCTGTTGGCTGATGAGCCGACCGGGAATTTAGATCAAAAAACCGGAGCAGAAGTTTTTGATCTCATTCGA
This sequence comes from Blastocatellia bacterium, assembly GCA_043775925.1. Taxonomy (GTDB): domain Bacteria; phylum Acidobacteriota; class Blastocatellia; order RBC074; family RBC074; genus JAFDVL01. The sequence continues at coordinate 24,550 of JAYVRW010000106.1, read as the reverse complement.
GAGCTTCATCGTGAAGCGCATTTAACTTCGGTGATTGTTACTCACAACGAAACTTTAGCTGCTACGTGTGACCGTGTGCTGCATTTGGAAAGTGGAAATTTAATGGAAAAAGAATAGACCACAGAGGAAGCGGGTAAAGCGGGTTTTTGCTGATCTGCGTAGACCCGCATCGTCCGCTTCCTCTGTGGTCTATCATCTGAACAGGATCAATCAATGTTCGAGAGATATACAGAAAAAGCCCGTCGCGTCATCTTTTTTGCTCGCTACGAAGCCAGCCAGTACGGTGCGATGCAAATCGAAGCTGAGCATGTTTTGCTGGGCTTAATCCGTGAAGACAAAACGATTGCGCAAAGATTTTTTAATCGTGCACAGGCGACAGTTGAATCCATTCGTAAAGATGTCGAAGGTCGTATCGTGCTGCGTCCGCGTCATCCGAATACGATTGATCTGCCGCTTTCCATGGAAGCCAAACGGGTGCTGGCATTTGCGGCGGAAGAATCTGAACGACTGGCAAATCGTCATATCGGTACGGAACATTTATTGCTGGGATTGTTGCGCGAAGAAAATTCATTGGCGTCAGAAATTTTGTATGAACGCGGCATTCGGCTGACGGATATTCGCAGTGAGTTGCTGCGCCAAACCGGACGCGAGCGCGATTCGACTTTGCGTAAGGAAACCCCGCATTTGTTCGAGTTTTGCCGTGATTTGACGGAATCCGCGCTGGAAGGAAAGCTTGATCCGCTGATCGGACGCGACGAAGAAGTGGAGCGCGTCATTCAAATTCTTTGCCGTCGCACCAAGAATAACCCAATCCTGATTGGCGAACCCGGCGTTGGAAAAACTGCTATCATTGAAGGCCTTGCGCAGCGTATCGTCAATTTTGAAGTCCCGACATTTTTATCCGATAAAAAAATTCTCGCGCTCGACATCAGCCTCGTCGTAGCCGGAACGAAATATCGCGGACAATTTGAGGAACGCATGAAAATGATTATGCGCGAACTCATAGACAATCCGCAGTACATCGTTTTCATTGATGAAATTCATACACTGGTCGGCGCGGGTTCGGCGGAAGGCACACTCGACGCGGCAAATATTTTGAAGCCCGCTTTGTCACGCGGAGAAATTCAATGCGTTGGCGCGACAACAACTGCCGATTTTCGAAGATCAATTGAAAAAGATCGTGCGCTCGAACGGCGGTTTCAACCCGTCAAAGTTTCTGTTCCGAATGAAGCCGAAGCCATTAAAATTCTGGAAGGCATCAAAGATCGCTACGAAGCATTTCACAGCGTTAGCTTTACAGATGAAGCCATCGCCGCTGCCGTGTATCAATCCATTCGATATTTGCCGGATCGGTTCCTGCCCGACAAAGCCATTGATGTCATTGACGAAGCCGGAGCGCAGGCGAAATTACGCATTCAACGCGAACGTGGGTATCAACCTCCACCGCCTCCCCCATTGCCTCCGCTGCCCAGGTATAGAACGAATGATCGGACGATTGAGCGCGGCTATGATCGGGGTTTTCGTGACGTAGATCGCAACTTTGATCGGGACTGGCGCGAACCGCGTTATCAATCTCCAGCACGTCGGACAAATTATACCGAGCCGCGCTTTTTGGATTCGATTGAATTCAACGAACCAATTATTGAAATCAATAAAAACGATATTGATGCCGTGATTGCGAATTGGACAGGCATTCCAATGACTTCGTTGCAAGAGGAAGACTTGCCGAAATTACTGCGCATCGAAGAAGTTTTGCATCAGCGTATCATTAGTCAGGAACCTGCCATTTCAGCGCTCGCGCGGGCAGTTCGTCGTTCACGCGCCGGACTAAAAAATCCAAATCGTCCGGTCGGTTCTTTCTTATTTTTAGGACCGACCGGAGTCGGCAAAACTGAAGTCGCAAGGTCGCTCGCCAATTACCTCTTTGGTTCTGACCGCTCCATGATTCGTCTGGACATGTCGGAATTCATGGAAAAACATTCCGTAGCGAAATTGATTGGTTCGCCGCCAGGTTACATCGGGCACGACGAAGGTGGACAGTTGACCGAAAGAGTTCGGCGCAATCCGTACTCCGTTTTGTTGCTGGATGAAGTCGAAAAAGCGCATCCCGATGTCTTCAATATTTTGTTGCAGGTGTTTGAAGACGGAATGCTGACGGATGCTTTGGGGCATACCGTAGATTTCAAAAATGTCATTATCATCATGACTTCCAACATCGGAGCGCGGTTTATTTTCAAGCGTGGAGCCGTAGGATTTCAAAATGAAAATACGGCAGAAAAAACAGAAGAGCGTGTGATGTCAGCCGTCCGCGAAATCTTCAATCCAGAGTTCATTAATCGCCTGGATGAAATTATTATTTTTGAGCCGCTAAGCGATGATGATTTGTACCGCATTCTTGATTTGTTACTGGCGCAGACCAATCAACTTTTAGAGAATCGTCGGCTGGAAATTATTTTATTGCCGGAAGCCAAACGCTGGTTGGTGGAGCGAGCCTGCTCAGATCGCAGCTATGGCGCACGTCCACTGCGTCGAGCACTCCAAAAGCACGTGGAAGATTTAATTTCTGAAGCGATTATTCAGGGACGCCTCGGCAATGCTCCGATGATGGAAGTTTATATTGATGGCGAGCAATTGGAATGCCGTCCACTCGGCGAACCTACGCCTGTCATTGAAAGCGGCGGCGTTTTAGTCGGATAAGAAAAATTACCAGATTGAGCATCAAAATTGTAGCGTTATAGTCAAAAAACTATGACGCTATAATTTTTTGCATACAGATTATACAGCTCATTGTTTACTGGTGTTTGGCTCTATTTTTCCAGCTTTAAGCGCCAGGAATTTTGCTTGCGAGACGGACTTGATTCAGCTATGGTTGCGGATTCCAACGTGCCTTAATTCGTTTCCTCTTTAATTTCGCAGGGGTGAAACCCTAAGCCAAAGTGTGAGTTGAACCCTACCTCTGAAAGGGATAGAAAATGTTTTACTTGAAGCCCTCTGCTCAAGTTATTTTTGCGTTTATCTTAGTTTATTTTCTCGCTCTCTCCCCACAAGGAAAAAGCACAATAGCTTCCTTTGAAACTGTGCCCGGGTACGGTCAACCACCCGTAGCACTCGTGGCAGGCCAGCCGCTTGAACGCGAACTCAAAGGCGGCGAGTCTCACCTTTATCAACTGACGCTGGCGACAGGCGTATATCTAAGTCTGACCGTTGTTTATCAAGGACTCGCCACGGACGTCAGCCTGAATGACCCCACTGGCCAGCCGTTGACCGAACGGCGCGGCGGGATTGAAACACTGGGTTCCGCTGAGATCGCCGTCGTCGCGCCTATAGCGGGCAATTATCAACTCGTGGTGCGTGGTCGCACCGCAACTGCTGATGCAGGCAAGTACAAACTGGAAATTAAAGCCTTGCGTACCGCGACCGAACAGGATCGTCAATACACATCAGCGCACCGCCTGACTGAAGAAGGCAATGCACTGGTTATCCTGCGAACCGCAGAAGGACGGCGGCAAGGGCTGGCGAAATTCCGCGAAGCATTGCCACGCTGGCATGCCAGCGGAGTGTTGCCGCAGGAATTAGAAACGCTGCGACTGATCGCCGATACCAATTTTGTGCTGGGTGAGTTTCGTCCGGCGCTGGAAGTGGCGCAGGAAATGCTTACCAAGGCGCGGGCCGCCGGGTTGCGCGACTGGGAACTCAAGTCTCTGAAATATGCGGGTTTGCTGCGAAATTCGTTGAGTGATTTCCCAGCGTCGCGGCAAATATTGGAACAGGCACTCGTGTTGAGCCGCGAGTTACATGAACGGGTCGAAGAACGCGCGATTTTGAACGGCTTGGGCATCGCCGTTGCTGCGTTGGGCCAGCGGCACGCCGCCATCAATTATTACCAACAGGCACTGGTCATCACGCGTGAAACTGGTGACCGCGCGGGCGAGGCCACGATGCTCAGAAATCTGGCGGTTCGTTACGAAAGTATTGGTGAACCAGATCAGGCTTTGGAGTATTTTCAGAAGACGCTGGCGCTACGCCGCGAACTGGGCATCCGCGACTCTGAGGCGACGACGTTGCTTGACCTGTCGCGCCTGCAATTACGCCTGGGCGAGGTTCAGCAGGCGCTTGAGCTAGCACAGCAAGCACGTACAATCTTGCAAACCGCAGGCCGAAAGAATGATGAGGCTTTTGCGCTCCTACATCTGGGACGAGCGCATAGCAAAATGCGCGAATTCGACCTGGCGCAGGATGATTTCTCTCAGACGCTGACCATCTATCGTGGTACCGAAGATCGCAAACAAACGGCCAACTGCCTGAGGCTGCTCAGTGCTACTTATCATAGCCAGGGCAACATCGGCGAGGCTCATAACCTTTTACAACAGGCGCTGACACTTCATCGAAGCCTCAGCGTCCCCGGCGAAGTGATGGCCGATCTGATGTACCTGGGCATCGAATGCACCGCGCAGGGTGAGCTACAGCAGGCGCTCGTTCATCTGTCAGAGTCGTTGGCACTCAGCCGCCAGATAAGTTCGCCGCTCGGCGAAGCAGAAGCGCTCTTACAGTCCAGCCGTGCCCATCGCGCATTGGGGGAGACGGGCAAGTCCAGAGAATTGCTACAGCAGGCGCTCACGCTGAGCCGCACCGTGAAAAGCCGCTTACTTGAGGCCGAAGCCGAACATGATTTAGCGCTGATTGCGCTTCAGTAGGGTCAATTTACTGAGGCGCAAACGTCAATTGAAGCCGCGCTCAACATCATCGAGAGTTCGCGCAGTGGTCTGATTGATCCTGACACTCGCGCCGAGTATCGCAGCAACCGGCAGAGCTATTACGAAATTTACCTTGAGGCACTCCTGGGTCGCCGTGCGCAGGAAGGTAATGAGCAACTGACGGCGCAAGCCTTTGAAGCCGTCGAACACACCCGCGCCCGCACATTACTCGACCTGCTGACCGAAGCTCACCTCGACATCCGGCAAGGCGTCAACCTCGAATTACTCACACGTGAGCGCGCTTTGCGCCAACGCCTTTCCGCCAAAGCCGGTTTATTACCGTTACTCAGTACCAGTAAAAACAGCCAGGAGCAGGCAAAACTGCTGGAAGCAGAAATCGTGAAGCTCACGGCGGAATTGCGCGAAACCGAATCCCGTATTCGTGTCGCCAGTCCCGCTTACGCTGCTCTGACACAGCCCCAGCCACTCAAACTCGTCGCCATCCAAGGGCAGGTGGTAGACCGCGACACCGTGCTGCTGGAATATGCTTTGGGTACGGAACATAGTTATTTGTTTGCTGTGACGCCCACGACGCTGCAAGTTTTCAAGCTACCCAAACGCGCTGAGATTGAACTCCTGGCGCGTCAGTTTTATGAATTGCTGAACGCACCAGGCAAGTCGCCAGTCTTTCACTCCATCACCGAAAAATTTGTCTGGCAACAGCGCCTCCAGCGTGAAAGCCAACAAGCTGCAATCGCGCTCAGTAATGTATTGTTGCAGCCCGCTGCTGCTACATTGATTGGCAAAAAGCGCGTGTTGATTGTCCCGGACGGTGTGTTGCATTATGTGCCGTTTGCAGCCTTGCCGGGGGAGTTTCGCATTTCGGGTTCCGCGTTTCGAGAGCAAAGTCCCGGGTCGCAAGCCCCGAAACCCAAAACCCGAAACGCGAAACCTCTGATTCTCAGCCACGAAATCCTGACTCTGCCATCGGCTTCAACGCTGGTGGCGTTACGTCGTGAAATGGCTGACCGTGCGCTTGGTAGCAAGACGCTGGCGCTCTTTGCTGACCCGGTTTTCAGTACCACTGATGAACGCAATGCCGTCACGCAAGCCAGTAACCGCGCCACTCCCAACAGTCAGGCACCGGGGGAAACCGCGCTTCGTTTCGACCGCTTGCCGGGGACACAATTGGAAGCGGAATTTATTAGCAAGCTTGTGCCGCCCGGCGAAAGAAAAGTTGCCTTGGGCTTCGAGGTCAATCGCGCGGCAGTCACCAATCCAGAGTTGAGTCAGTACCGCTACATTCATTTCGCTACGCATGGGCTGCTCGACAGTACGCATCCCGAACTGTCGGGGCTGGTACTCTCGCAAGTAGATGCACAGGGCGTGGCGCAGAATGGATATTTGCGTACAATGGATGTCTTCAACTTAAAACTGGCAGCAGACCTTATTGTCTTGAGCGGCTGCCGTACGGGGTTGGGCAAAGAGGTCAAAGGTGAGGGTTTGATCGGGTTGACGCGAGGGTTTATGTACGCAGGTGCACGTCGCGTGATGGCGAGTTTGTGGCAGGTTAATGATAGTGCTACCGCCGAATTGATGCAGCGATTCTATCAAGGCATGCTGGGCGATAAGAAATTATTACCTGCGGCGGCATTGCGAGCGGCACAAATCGAGATGTGGAAAGACAAAAAATGGAATTCGGCTTACTACTGGGCTGCCTTTACGTTACAAGGCGAGTGGTGAGCAGCGACATCAAAGGTTGCGTTCTTACTATCTACTTTGTATTGTTCTACTTGTCTTTTCCTATTTCATTTCGGCGACAGGCGGGACGCCTCTCGTACCTTTTTAAATATGCAAATCATTCGTCGCTCGCTCATCACGCTCTTGTGCCTTTTACCATTCAATCTTATGGGACAATCACCTGCTGCGACTCGCAAGGCTTTTCTGAAAATGATTGATCGTCCGCATGTGCTGTTGGCTCCCGAATTAAAAAAACAGAATGAAGCTGACGGTTTAGAGCAATGGCATTTATCTTTCGCCGCCGAAGCCCGGCAACGTGTGCCGGGACTCATCGTCAAGCAAACTTCCGCCAATAATCGCCGTCCTGTCGTCATTGTCCTGCACGGAACTGGAGGCAATAAAGAAGGGCAAATTCCGCTGCTTAATGATTTGGCAAAACTTGGATTTATTGCCGTCGCAATTGATGGGCGCTACCACGGCGAGCGGACAAAATCCGGCACGGGTTCCGTTGAATATAACGACGCGATGTTGCGAACGTACCGCACGGGCAAGGAGCTGCCATTTCTTTACGATACCTGTTGGGATGTCATGCGGTTGCTCGATTATCTGGAAACCAGACCTGATGTAGACCCGAAGCGCATCGCCCTGATTGGATTTTCAAAAGGTGGGATGGAAACGTATTTGACCGCCGCTGTTGATCCCCGCGTCGCCGTCGCGATTCCTTTCATCGGAGTCCAAAGTTTTCATTGGGCTTTGGAAAATAATTCCTGGCAATCCCGTGTCGGAACTTTTCAATCCGCCATCAATTCCGCCGCGAAAGATGAAGGAATTACTGAAGTCAAAGCTGATTTCGTCAAGAAATTCTATGATCGCGTGATCCCTGGTATTGACGGACAGTTCGACGGGCCAAACATGGTTCCATTAATTGCGCCGCGCCCGATGTTCGTCATCAACGGAGATTCAGATGCGCGGACTCCGATGCCTGGATTAATGATTTGTATTGAGGCAACCCGCAAGGCATACGATCAAGCCCACGCCGCCGATAAATTTGCCTTCAAAGCGCAACCGCACACAGCGCATACTGTCACGCCTGAAGCGCGGCAGGAAGCCATTGCATTTTTGCAGAAATGGCTCAAGTAAAACCTGGTCTTTGATCTTTGGGCTTGAGTCTTTGGCTTGTTTTGTTATTCGATTGGTTTTCCGACAAAATACTGCTTGCGGATACGCTAAGTTTTTTGGCTCATCAAGCCAAAGACCCAAGCCCAAAAACCAAAGACCAATTTTTTAAGTGTAACGAAAATTGCCCTCCCTACGTTTTTGCTTTCTGCTTCCCCTGAAAGTATTGATTGTGCTTACGGCTGTGCTTCTCTACAATTGAAACCCTGGGTTCAAGTGATCGAAAATTCTTTCATCACGCTTCGCATTCTTCATTCGTTGTATTAATTTTATGAATTGGCTCAAATTACTATCAATAGTCCTTTTATTCTGTTTTTTCTCACTCCGAGCCGAAGCACAAACAACGACGCCTGCTCCACCCAAAGAACAAACTCTGAGCATCAGCTCCAGCGAAGTCATGCTTGATTTTGTCGCCCGTGACAAAAAAGGCAATCGCGTTCTTGACCTGAAACCAGAAGAAATTGAAGTTTATGAAGACGGCGTAAAGCAAACTCCCAATGCTTTTAAATTAGTCGAATTTGAAAATCGTAATGCGGCGAACAAGACTAATTCAACAGAAATCCAGCAGAAAAAGCCTCGGATTGATCCGGCACGCCCGTTGCGTCTCATCACGTTGGCGTTCGATAATCTTGACATTGAAGCCCGCGCAACGATTCGCAAATCGGCGATGGATTTTGTGGATTACAGCTTGAACGATAATGTTTTGATCGGAATTTTCGTCACCGGGCAGAAGCTGTATCTAATTCAGCAATTTACGAATGACCGCGCCAGATTGCAGGCGGCGATTGACAAAGTAGTCATAAAAACTGAAAGACCTTCCGAACTTTTTGCGGGAGAGACTTCCCGGCAATTGAGCGCTCTCGCCGCAGTGGATGGAAATCCAAACGCTTTGGGTGTCTCTGATTTTTCAGCCAGCAGTCGTGGCTCTTCCGCGCCGCCTTTATCGAATGCGACAGATGCTTTCGGAGCGCCCTCTGACCCGGCAGGAATCGCCATCGCCAGATTTACGCTTGGACTTTATCGCAGCCTTGAAGTTGCCGAACGCGAAACACAGGCGCGCCTTTCGATTTACCCGCTAATCCAATTAGTACGCGAACAAAAGAAATTACCGGGGCGAAAAACTTTGGTGTATTTCTCAAAAGGATTAGTTGTTCCTGCCGCTCTGGTTCCAGCTTTTCAAACCGCCATGAGCGAAGCCAATCGCGCCAACGTCAGTATCTATGCGGTTGACGCACGAGGATTGACCACTACGATGGAAAGTGCGGAAGCAACCAAAGAATTAGGAATGGCATTGCGACAAAGCGAAGAAATGCGTGCCGGAAACGGCCCTGTCAGTCGTGATTCGATGGCAGCTTTTGAAAGTGGTGAAAATAGCATTCGCCTGAATAAAATTAATACGCTGAATGAACTGGCAACAAACACAGGCGGGTTTCTGATTGCCAATACCAACAATTTTACCGAGCCACTTAAACAAATTACCAATGATTTAGATGGTTATTACGAAGTTTTTTACTCACCCGTCAAAACTGAAATGGATGGCAAGTATCGCAAACTTTCCGTCAAAGTTTTACGCCCAAACATTAAGGTTCAATCGCGTAGCGGATACTTCGCCATCAAAGTTGCCGAAGTTGCGCCTGAATTCAATCCCGAAGGATTGCTGGTTGAAGCATTGAATTCCGAAGCGTTGCCGATGGCTTTTCCGCATCGCTCTTTGCCCATTCGATTTGCGGCGGATCAGCAAAATACAAAATATCTTTTGGCGTTAGATGTGCCAATTGCCGGGCTCAATTTCCAGACTGACACCGTAGCCAAAACCTACGAAACAAAATTGGTGTTGTTGCTGCAAGTCAAAAATGCCAAGGGCGAAATGGTGCAGCGCATCAATACAACATATCCGTTGAAGGGAAAATACGAACGGGAAGAAGATTTAAAAGTCGGTAGCCTTGATTTCACGATTCCGCTTTCGTTACCTTCCGGCGCACTGACAGTCGAAACGGCCTTGTATAATCTGGACGGCAAAAAATTAAGCGCACAGCGGCAGACGCTCAGCGTTGTGCCTTTTATTGATGGCATCAAAACCAGTGGATTGACCATCATCAAGCGTTTTGAAGCCATCAAAAATCCTCCGGCAAATAATCAAAATCCGTTAATTCTTCCGAATGGGAAAATTGTGCCGAACTTAGGTGAACCGCTGTCAGTCTCGGCAAAACAATACATTCCATTATTTCTGGAAATTTATTCTGATCCCAAAAATTCTGATGTTGTCGAATTGGCGCTGGAATTTTATCTGGACGGCAAAATGGTTTCACGCGGCAAACCTGAACTGGCAGCAGCCGACGCGACGGGGAAAATTTCTTCCGTAACTTCGATCCCCGCCCAGAATTTTCACTCCGGCGATTATGAAGTTCGCGCCATCGTCAGCAGCGGAAATTTACAAATCGTCGAGCGGGCGAACTTCAAGTTAATTCGTACCGATGGCGAACCAGTCGTCAAAGAACTCGAAGTCCGCAAAACTCCCATCAAAGAAATTAACAAAGACGGAAGCACCGAAGAAATTGATTTGCGCGGCACTGGCAGATTATCTGAAGATTTGGAGCGTACTGAATCTACGGCGGTAACTGGCGCTCCGCTCGTCAACGTCAAAGCCGAAACCTTACTGGAAGATGCGGCGAGAAACGGTCAGAAAATGTATCGCCGTTTGCTCAATTACACGTACTCCTTGAAATCTACCAAGCGCAAATTAATGCGTGGCGGATGGATTGATAATGAAGAAGTACAAATGCTGGAAGCTTACCCCGTTCACACGCACCACGAATTAGTATTGATGAGCAATAACGGCAAGAAAGTCCCTGAATGGTTGATCCAGCAGCAGCGCGTAGATTCAGGAAAAATCCTCGAAAAAGATCAAACTCAGGAAGAGACCAAAAAACAAACTGGCGACCAGGCGCTGACGAATGTTTCAAGTTACATCACCGCCGGAGCTTCAGGATTTGAAAACGGGAAATTTAATACGCTGGCTTTCGATCCGGCAATCATTGTTAAGAACAGTGAATTCTCGGCTCCGCACTATGAAAAAATCGGTGAATTATTAACACTTGCGATTGATTTCAAAATTCGCCCGGAAGCTGAGTTGAATGCGAAACATGCGTACCTGAAAAACTTTCAGGGTACGATCTGGATTGAAGACAAAGAAAAAATCATCGTGCGGATTGAAGCGGCTCCGATTGATAAAGAAACAAAAGTGAAAAGCGCCAAACCCGGAAAAACAATTTTGTTTTATGAACAGCAAAAAATTTCCACCGGAGTCTGGGCGCCGCACATCATTCGCCTGAATTCGGGTGGGAAGGCAGCGGCATTTAATGGATTGAACTGGGATGTTATCTTTGAATTCAATTCGTTCCAGAAATTTAATACTACGGCGGATGAGGAGAAGATTAACAAGCCCACACGATAACTAAGCACATGAAAAAATTACTCTTTTTACTACTCCTGATAATTCCAGCAATGGCGCAAAAAGGAAATATTTCCAGCGATGGCGAAGCGCATGGCGATGCTCCGTTTATGATCGAACCCGGTTGGACTCCGTTGCTCAACGGCAAAGATTTGACGGGATGGCACGGGATGTATCCAAATGCGAAAAATGAATGGTTCACGACGACTGCGATTAGCTGGGAACGTTTGCTGGCGCCGACGCGCTTGAATGCTTCGCCTATGCCTGGAGATCGAATGGTGAATGGCCCTGGCAGAACTGTGAATATTGTGACCGATCAAAAATTCGGTGACATCGAATTGTATCTGGAATTCATGTTAGCCAAAGGATCGAATTCCGGCGTATATTTACAGGGTCTTTACGAAGTTCAGATTTTTGACAGCTGGGGATCAAGTGAAGAAATGACTTCCTCAGATAGCGGGGGGATTTATCATCGCTGGATTGATAATGTCGGTGTTGGCGGTTCTGCTCCCAGCCGTAACGCTTCGCGTCGTCCGGGCGAATGGCAGTCTTATCACATCTGGTTTCGTGCGCCGCGCTTTGATGCGAACGGCAAAAAAACGGAGAACGCAAAATTCCTGCGTGTGGTTCACAACGGGCTGACGATTCAAAAAAATGTTGAAGTCGAGGGCGGAACCCGTGCGGCGATGGAACTGGCGGAATCCGCTACCAATCCAATCATGCTGCAAGGCGATCACGGGCCGGTAGCCTTCAAAAATATTTACTGGCGACCGCTGCGAGAATTGATTGAACGATAAGGCAGAAGCCCGACTGTTAAGGAGGGCGTCACTGCGATGGAAGTAATTTCCACTGTACGGTTGCCCTCCTTAACAGTCGGGCTTCTGCACACAGTTTCATTATGAGAAATAAAACCAAACTACGATTAATCATCATCACAATTCCACTAATTGCGCTGGCAATCTTTCTGCCGAGTCAGCCGCAGCATGCGCAAACGCAGGCATCCTTTGAAAAAACGGTTGTCCCATTCATTAATGACAATTGCGTTTTTTGTCATAACGCCAAAAAACCTTCCGGCGGATTGAATCTTGAAAAATATCAGGCGGTAGCTTCTTTAGTTGAAGGCAGAGAAACCTGGGAACACGTTATCCAAAAAATTCAGACCGGAGAAATGCCTCCCAAAGGCGCTCCCAAACCTGATCCGGCTGAAGTCAAAACTTTTATTAACTTCCTCGAAAGTGAATTCGTACGTGCTGATAAGCTCGTCAAACCTGATCCAGGACGTGTCACCGCTCGTCGTTTGAATCGGGCAGAATACAATAATACTGTCCGCGATTTGCTTGGTGTAGACATTAATCCGTCTGCAGATTTTCCGCAGGATGATTCCGGCTACGGCTTCGACAACATCGGAGACGTGCTTTCGATTTCGCCTGTCCTGATGGAAAAATATTTGACCGCCGCTGAAAAAATTGCGCGAACCGCAATGTACGGGACTCCTGCGATGAAGCCATCAATGGTCGAGCGACGTGGACAAGGACAGAAAATTTCTTCAGCGTATGAGCCGCTCAAAGATTACGATACAACTGGATTGACCTTGCCCAACGCACTGCACCTCACGCATCGTTTTCCAGTGGACGCAGAATATGATTTTCGTTTGTTTTTGAATGGACAGCGTCCTGCGGGTTCAGCGGGAGTGAAATTTGCTTTGTGGATTGACGGTAAGCAAGTACAAATCAAGGAACTTGATCCCGAAGGCAGAGCTTCCTTCAACGAAAACAAGCAGGATTTTGACGCTTTCAATCTTGAATTCCGTGTCAAAGTTTCGGCAGGAGAGCATTGGATTGCGGCAACTCCAATCAATTTATATGACGGCTTGCCATCGAACTTTAACGGGTCGAATCCTTCCACAAAGCCACTGCCTCCGGTGCCGGAATTTAAATCACGCGGCGAGGCTTCCGCTGAAATTAATGAGCGCCGCCGCAAAGCATTCGAAGAACGATTAAAAATAAAAGCTCCCGTCAATACTGTCCGCGTCAGCCGCGCCGACATCGGCGGCCCATATAATCAACTTGTCGGAGCTTCCGCTGAAAGCAAAAAGAAAATTTACGTGTGCGGTCATCTCAACGGTATTCATCAATCCACCTGCGCAGTAAAAATTGTCACGAATCTGGCGCGTCACGCCTATCGCCGTCCGGTCAGTTCCGCCGAAGTTGAATCGCTCACCAATCTGGTTTCACTGGCGCAAAAAAATGGCGATTCATTTGAAGAAGGAATTTGTCTTTCAATCCAGGCGATGCTGGTTTCGCCACATTTTCTGTTTCGACTGGAACAGGATCGTCCTGCTTCCAGCACGGCGAGCAGTGAATCCGGTTATCCGATCAATCAGCATGAATTGGCTTCGCGGCTCTCCTATTTTTTATGGAGCAGCATGCCAGATGATGAATTGATGCGCGCCGCCGATCAAAGCACATTGCGCAAGCCTGCGATGTTACAGGCACAAGTGCAACGCATGCTCAAAGACGATAAGGCGCAGGCATTGGTTGAAAATTTCGGAGGTCAATGGTTAGAGCTACGCAAGCTGGAATCCGCGAAACCGGACAAAGATAAATTCCCTGAATTTGATGAATATTTGAGAATGTCTATCCGGCGCGAAACGGAAATGTTTTTTTCCAGCATCATCCGCGAAGACCGCAGCATTGTTGATTTTATTGATGGAAAATACTCTTTCCTCAATGAACGCCTCGCCAAACTCTACGACATTCCCAATGTTAAAGGCCCGGAATTTCGCAAAGTGGCGTTTGCTGAAAATTCTCAGCGCGGAGGCATTATCACGCAAGCCAGCGTCCTGACGGTTTCGTCGTATACGACGCGCACTTCGCCTGTGCTGCGCGGCAAATGGATTCTGGATAATATTCTGAATGCGCCGCCGCCACCGCCACCGCCCGATGTTCCCAATTTGGATGAATCGAAAATTGGTTCTTCGCTAACCGTACGTCAGCAATTGGAAGAGCATCGTAAAAATACTACCTGCGCTTCGTGTCACTCGCGGCTTGATCCGCTTGGATTCGGACTGGAAAAATTCGATGCAATTGGCGTCTACCGCGCAACCGACGGCAAGCTCCCGATTGATGATTCAGGAGTTTTACCTGACGGTAGAAAATTTGCGGGGCCATCGGAACTCCGAACAATTTTAAGAGCCGACCGCGACGCTTTTGCTCAATGTTTGACGGAAAAACTGCTAACATACGGATTGGGACGCGGCATTGAGCGGTACGACAAACCGACGATTAAAAAAATCGCTACAAGCGTAGCCACTAACAATTATCGTTTTTCAAGTCTGGTGCTGGAAATTGTCAATAGTTTGCCATTTCAAATGCGCAGAGGAAGCTTGCAGAATTATGAGCTTGCCCCTGCGAAAATTGCCGAAGCCCGCACGAAGTAAGGGCGTTTTGAGAAAATCTTTTAAGACAGGATTTACAAGATGAACAAGATTATAATATTGGTCTTTTCAGTCAATCCTGTCAATTTTGTAAATCCTGTCTAACTTTCTTTTCGGAGATCATGATGTTCATCACTCGTAAAAAATTAGCTCGCCGCACTTTTCTCAAAGGCGTAGGCGCAAGCCTTGCCCTGCCCATGCTGGACGCAATGACTCCGGCGATGACCGCAGCCACAAAGGCTCCGGCTCGCCTCGCATTCATTTACGTTCCGAATGGCGTTGTAAATTTAGATTGGTGGAAACCAAAAGAAACGGGCAAAAATTATGAATTCACGCGCATTCTGAAACCGCTTGAATCCTTACGCGAAGATTTTTTCGTGTTGTCAGGATTAGATGACAACAACGGTAACGCGCTCGGCGATGGCCCTGGAGATCACGGACGAGCCGGAGCTTCTTTCTTATCCGGCGTCCACTGCAAAAAAACTGCGGGTGCAGATATTTTAGGCGGAGTTTCCGCCGATCAAGTCGCCGCGCAACTCGTCGGCAAACAAACCCGATTTGCTTCGCTTGAACTGGGTTGTGAAGATTCGCGCACGGTCGGCAATTGCGATTCCGGCTACAGTTGCGCTTACACGAACAGCATTTCGTGGCGTACGCCAACCACGCCGAATCCACCTGAAGTGAATCCGCGTTTAGTCTTTGAGCGCTTGTTCGGTACAGCAGATTTAAGCTTGTCGCCGGAAGTCCGCGCACGTCGCGCTGATTATCGCAAGAGCATTCTCGACCTCGTTCAATCGGACACGAAAAAACTCGTTGCCAATCTCGGAGCCAGCGACAAACGCAAGATTGATGAATATCTTTATGCCATCCGCGAAATCGAACAACGCATCGCAGCGGCTGAAAAAGATAATCGTGAAATCACTCCCGGCATTGAAAAACCTGCCGGAATTCCGATCACGTTTGTTGAGTATTCCAAGCTGATGTGCGACCTGCAACTGATCGCTTTCCAGACTGATTTGACGCGGATTTCAACATTAATGTTTGCCCGCGAAGGCAGCATGCGCGTCTATCCTGAAATTGGAATTTCTGACCCGCATCATCCGCTGACGCATCATCGCAATAACGCCGAATGGATTGAAAAAGTCGCGCAGATCAATGTCTTCCACGTGAAGCTGTTCGCGGAATATTTACAGAAACTCAAAAATACCAAAGATGGTGACGGTAATTTGTTGGATCATTCAATGATCGTGTACGGCGCAGGCATCAGCGACGGCAACAAACATAATCACGAAGATTTACCGATTCTGTTAGCCGGACGCGGCGATGGCAGCCTCAAGCCCGGACAGCATATCCTTTACAAAGGCGGAAAGCCGATCACGAATTTATATTTGTCATTGCTTGAATGCCTCGGTGCCAAGCCTGAAAAAATTGGCGATAGCACTGGAAAACTTGAGCAGTTAAGTGGCCTTCAGGCTTAACTGCGGGTCGTAGCGTTGAAAATTTATGTACGTCTATCATTCTAAGCAAAATTTGCTGCTGGTCAGTCTGCTGGTACTATTGATTGGCAGCGTCAGCTCCAAGCCTTTGCCACAACGATTAGCACCACCGTCAGGATTACCCTGCTCACGCGATCAATTGACTTCGTATACCGGGAAGATTCTCCGGTATACGCGGAAGTCAAGCCAGATTTTTTTGCAGGTACGAACTGATGAGGCCACAACGGAGCGCTTTCAGATTTCGATCAGCAAAG
This sequence comes from Blastocatellia bacterium, assembly GCA_043775925.1. GTDB lineage: Bacteria > Acidobacteriota > Blastocatellia > RBC074 > RBC074 > JAFDVL01. Next base: position 8,303 of record JAYVRW010000106.1, on the reverse strand, counting down.
GAAAAGGTTATTTGGATTTGTATTTACTGAATGGAGCCGCAATCACTAAAACAGAGCTTGAGAAAATCGAAAGGAAATTAACGAAAAAAACAAATGATGTGCGCGTTACGGTCTGGGAATGCCGCAATTCTGCGCATCGCATCATTGATTGGCGCGTGACTCAATGAAGAGTAAAAGTAACGATAAAAAAAGGAGCCGTGCGGCTCTTTTTTTCGTTTTACCTAGCGATTTTTTCCGTCTCAATAAGTTATCTACATTGAATCCATCCGTGTAGATTGCCCCGCGCTATTACGAAGGATATGTATGGCTCTCCGTGACATTTTATTGCTTGGCAATCCACAACTCTGGCAGTCCTCCGAAAGGGTGACAGCGATTTCATCACGCACAACGCAAAATCTCATTCAGGATTTAAGCGAAACACTGGCCAGCTTTCGTAACGAAAATGGATTCGGTCGCGCCATCGCTGCGCCACAAATCGGCATCCGGCAACGCATCATTTTCACCAACGTCAACGGCGGATTCGCCCTCATCAATCCTGTCATTAAAGAAGCAAGTCAGGAAATGTTTGAGTTATGGGATGATTGCTTTTCGCTCCCGAATTTATTGGTCAGAGTCAAACGTCACGTCGAAATCAAAGTGGATTTCACGGGCGAAAATGGAGTATTTCAATCACTGAATTTTCAAAACGATTTGTCCGAATTATTCCAACACGAGATAGATCATCTAGATGGAATTCTGGCGACGGATCGTGCAATTGATGGCAGGAGTGTTGCCTACAAAGTGAAGTAATTCGGAATTAATACCGTCATGCCCTGCTACATAAAAGAGTAGACGGACAAAATCGGAATCGCTTCTTTGACACAACAACTTTCTTTAGCAAAAAATCGTTTACGTCAATTTACGCTTCCGCTGTTGTCCGCCCAAATTCATTGCATCCTGATTTATCTCATCTTCAGGAATTGTAAGTAATTACCTACACTCCTCGCTCACATTATCGACAAACGCTGTCACATCACCATTGGCGTTGATGGTGATATGGGACGTCACATGAACCAATAAATTGTTCCTTGGGCCTTGCCCAATCATCCTGAAATTATTGACATAAGTCTCTTCAAATCCCACGTGGGAATTAAACTGATTCTGTGTTACACCGGTGGCCTGATACTTATCGCCTGTCGTCAGCCCCACACCACTAATACCCTGCGGCTGAAAGTGAGTCTTACCATGCACACCGCCGTTTTTATCAATCGTAAAATTCACAACGATGTGCAGGTCTCCACTCACTTCAATAAATTCACCTGCCCCGCCATCAGCGCAAGATACAAACTGAAGAATTGTGATTGGAATACTTATATTTTCAACATTTTCAGCTCGTGCCGGGATCGGTAAGGCAAGTGCCAAAAGTGCCATCGCAAATGACAAGCTATAGCTGATCCAAAGTTGGGTGATTTTTCGTGACATACAAAACTCCTTTGTTCTGAGGTAAGGTTGATTGGGGCGCAAGCTGAGGCATTCCCAGGCTGATCCGTCCCGCTTTTTTGCGTCTCAATAAACGCAAAAACTTGTACGCATTGAGAGGTTGAGTTTGCTGAAGTGAAGGACAAAGCCGCCTTATCGAAACGTTAGTTCGTAAGCACTTCTATCAAACCACTCTTCGTTCGCTTTATAGCGTTGGGGAGAGGACATTAATGATGTATCACTTATCATTGATTAAGGATTAAGTGATAACACCTGAATGTAACGCTGGGGGAGATGCTAAAAAAGTTAAATGGCAATAAACTTCAATATATTTACTGATTGAAATGAAACACCATAAACCTATTCCTGACCAGACAATTTGTCAACACTTTAAAGCTCTTTATTTTAAATTTCGGATTTATTGTGGTGGATTAATACGCTGCGGAGAAACGCAATGCTTTGGTTGAGAAATAGTTGTGCTGTATCGCTGCCCAGACTACACTAAAAAAAGAAAGGAATGGTGAAAATGACAGAAGAACAAATGGAAAGAGCGATTGAATTTCTCCTTGACCATCAGGCACAGTTTGCGGCTGATATTTCAATTCTCAAAGAGTCTCAAACGCATACGAGAGATAATATTGACAATCTATTTGAAGCACAGACACGGACGCAAGGGCTGATAGATAAAACGCAGGAACAAATCAATGCTCTGGCTAAGCAACAAGCCCGGACTTCGGGCGAGTTAGAACATTTCATGAACGCGATGCAGGGCTTTGTTACAGAAGTTCGCAACAAGCTGGACAAATAAAATTCACGCTCGTCGTAACTTGATCACCACATACTTCGACACTGGCGTATTACTCTTCTCAGCCACACTATCAATTGGAACTAACACATTCGCTTCGGGAAAATATGTTGCGCAGCATTTACGCGGAATGTCGTAGGCAACGATAATAAATTTGTGCGCGATGCGCGTTTCGCCGTTGAAACTGCCGATTAAATCTACGACTTCGCCAGCCTTGAAATTTAATTCAGCAATATCTTTTTGATTCATCATCACGACGCGGCGTTCGTTGAAGATGCCGCGATAGCGATCATCCAAACCATAAATCGTCGTATTGAACTGATCGTGGCTGCGAATCGTCATCATCACTAATTCGCCGTCGTGTAATTCGTGTTTTGGAATCGGATGAATGGTGAAATGTGCTTTGCCATCAGGCGTAGTAAAGCGGCCTTCGCGTGGCGCGTTCGGCAAATAAAAGCCACCGGGTTGTCGCACATGAGCGTTGTAATTTTCAAAGCCTGGTATTGTGCGCTCAATTACATCACGGATCAGGTCGTAGTTTGAAGCCAGTGCTTGCCAATCAACCAACTCGCTACGGCTCGCCGTACTGTACCGTGTCGCTTCCGCGAGCTTCGCTACAATCATTGTCTCGCTCAGCAAATGTTCTGACGCGGGTTTGTTTTTTCCTTCCGAGCTTTGCACGACGCCCATCGAATTTTCGGTGCTGACGAATTGTGCGCCGCCTGTTTGCAAATCAATTTCAGTGCGTCCGAGGCAAGGCAAAATCAAAGCCTGCTCGCCTGTAATCAAATGCGAACGATTGAGCTTGGTTGCGATGTGCGCGGTTAATTTGCAACGCTGCAAAGCAACTGCTGTGAATTCTGTATCAGGCGTTGCCGACAAAAAATTGCCGCCCATCGCAAAGAAAATTTTGGCTTTACCTGCGTGCATAGCTTTGATCGCTTCGACCGTATCGAAGCCGTGATGACGCGGCGGATCGAAATGAAATTCACGTTGTAAGGCATCTAAAAATTCTGGCTTTGGTTTTTCCCAAATACCCATCGTGCGGTCGCCCTGCACGTTGCTGTGACCACGCACGGGACACAAGCCCGCGCCCGGTTTGCCAATATTTCCCTGCAATAAAGCCAGATTCACAATTTCCTGAATCGTCGCGACAGCGTTTTTATGCTGCGTCAATCCCATCGCCCAACACGTAATCGTAGCTTTCGATTTGCACAGGATATTCACAGCCTGTTGAATTTCGATTTTCGAGACGCCGCTATTTCCAGTAATTTCTTCCCACGTCACACGCTCAAGCGCTTCGGTAAATTGAATAAACCCTGCCGTCTTCGCGTAGACAAATTCAGGATCAATCGCATCAAGCTCAAGCAAGCCTTTCATGATGCCTTTGAGCAAGGCTACGTCGCCATTGATGCGGACTTGCAAAAACAAATCTGTCAGCGCAGTTCCTGTCCCGATAATTCCTGAAATTTTCTGCGGATGTTTGAAGCGCATCAGCCCAACTTCGGGCAACGGATTAATCGAAATAATTTTTGCGCCGTTGCGCTTCGCCTGTTGCAGGGCTGTCAGCATGCGCGGATGGTTTGTGCCGGGATTTTGACCAATGACAATAATGACTTTGGCCTTGTCAAAATCTTCGAGCGCGACTGTCCCTTTGCCGATGCCAATCGTTTCAGTCAACGCCGTGCCGCTGGATTCGTGGCACATATTCGAGCAGTCCGGCAAATTATTTGTCCCGAAAATTCGCACAAAAAGCTGATACAAAAATGCAGCTTCGTTACTGGTTCTGCCTGAAGTATAAAAGAGAGCTTCATCCGGCGAATCAAGCGCGTTAAGTTCTTCCGCCAGCAAAACAAACACATCGTTCCAGTCAATCGTTTCGTAGTGCGAAGCGCCTTTTTTCAAAATCATCGGATGCGTCAAACGCCCTTGTTGATTGAGCCAAAAATCACTTTGCTGTGAAAGCTCGGCGACGCTATACTGCGCGAAAAATTCCGGCGTAATCCGTTTGGTAGTTCCTTCATCCGCCACTGCCTTCGCGCCGTTTTCGCAGTATTCCGCAATGTGCGAGCGTTCACCGTCAGGATCAGGCCACGCGCAGCTCATGCAATCAAACCCGCCTTTTTGATTCATCTGGTTGAGCGTGGAGAGTCCGCGCACGACGCCCATTTCTCCGAAGGCATGTTTGAGTGAAGAGATGACCGCAGGAATGCCAGCAGCGGATTGACTTGGAGCTTTAAGGTCAAGACCCGTGAATTCTTCGGGAGGTAGTGCTTTGATTTCTTCTGACATGAGATGACCTACCATCAACATTTTACTTGCCCGCTCATCGGATGCTCAAACGTATCGGAATCTTCTTCACCGCGCGGACTGAGGCAGGCGAAATCTTTTTCGATGATAATTTTTAATTGATCCTGTTCAGCTTCGATGCCGACCTCGTTACTCACAGCCCAGGCTTGTGACATCTCGTGAGGAATATTTACCCACAAACAGTTGTGACTAAATTGCGCTTCAACCACTGCGCTGGTTGAAGATTGCACGCTGTAAATAAGTTTAGAAGTTGGACTGAATTCCGTAACTTCACGAACTGCACGCCCTTCTCCAATTTCTGAAACTTCAGTGCGCGTCAGTCTTAACCGGACAGTATTTCCTTTGATTCTTAGTTTCATGCATCTCCGCTCAAGCGTTTATTATTTTCCGATGGTAAAAAAAGAATGTTCTTCGACAGCCTGTAGTCCCTGCCGCGCAATCACGCGGATTTCGTAAGTTCCTGCGGCTTTGAAAGTTTCTAATGGAACCTTGGCAATATAGGGGATTTTCCCCTGTGCATCCGGTGCTGGCAATTCAAGCTGACCCCGCGCCAGAGATAATCCATCCTGCAAAATTTCAAGGATCAAAACTGGTTTTTCCGTGCTTCCTTTTAATGGATAGACCACAGTGAAAACTCCTAGCTCGCCTCCGCTGGAAGGTTTAATTGCCTCGCCTAAATTAGGGATGATTTTTCCGGTCTGAAGTCGAAAGGGATTGTCATCAGCAGCAACGGTTTGATCTACAGGGTCAATTCTTTTGATGACGGAAACGCTGCTCATCCTGATGGCTTCGGGATAATTCGGAACCAACAGAATCGAACGTTTGACACTTTTCTTATTCGTTTCGCGGTCATGGGCGATGGTCTCAAGCGTGTAGCGACCAGGCGTAACATCAAAGACGCGCGTAAAAACAAGATTACCCTTTTTTAAGGCTTCGAGTTTTGAACTGACACCATCAAGTGGAAAGTCTTCACTAAATTTTTGCACGACTCTCCCTTCGCTATTTTTCAAAATTGCCAGCAAAGAGCAGTGCGTATGATAGAGTTTTTTCTCTTCGTCTACTTTAAAAGTTAAGTTTGATAACGGCACTTCCAACACTAATAATTGCTGAACGCCTTCGTGGCGTGGAGAAAAATGCAATGCCTGTTGACGATATTCAAAATCGCGTGGAGCCGGCTTGGCGCTCAACGCTTCCAGCATTGGCAATTCGTAAGGCAGCAATTGTGTCGCGCCTTCCATCGGGGGCAACGCAAAATATCCGCTGCGTGTTTGAATCACCAGATCAGGGCGTGCTGACTTGACTGTAATGGCACGAAACTTACCATCAAATTCCTTCGCCCTCGGAACATACGAAGCTTCGTAATAAGTCGTCAGCTCCGAAATAACGCGCTTCATCGGTGTCCGAAAATCGTTGGTATTCGCCACAAACACGCCGCCAGTGCTTTCCGCTAATGAAGCCAAATTATTTTGCGTGTTTTTAGTAATCGCATTTTCTGCGTTATCCATCGCTTTTATCTGCTCAACGGTTGTCGCCTGCCCACCCCGTGTGCGCTGTTGACGTTCGTTCGCAGAGACCGCCGCGCTGAGAGATTCTTTGGCGGATTGAAAATCACTTTCGGTTCGTAAGCCACGTGCATCTACCGCGTAAAAGCTAACGTTAGCGCGGTTCGCGGCGCTGATTGTAGCCTGAAAAGTGTCTTTCAAACTGGCCGGAACATTTAAACCTTCTGAAAAATAAACGACGGTTTTACGGCCTTGCAATCGCTTTTGTCCCTGCACCAATGACAACAAAGAATATAACGAAGTCTGACCTTGCTGCTGCCGCGAAGAATCATCCGCCAGCCGTAAAATATTCAATGTTACCTCAGCCGCTTTGGCATCGGCAAATGAACTGCCACTTACGGTGCTGGCTCCGCCCTGTCCAACACTCGCTGTCGCCGCAGCCGATGTCGCATCCGCATTCGCAAAATTTTCCAGCTCTTTCTGAATTTTTTTTGACTCATCTGAAAACGAAGACGGAGCCATTGAAGTTACTTGTTCGACAGCAGTTTTTGCGCGTTCGCGGTCACTCGTGAAGGATTGGACGACGCCGATTTTTTGATCCAATGAAAAAACTGCAACCATTACATTCGGCCCGTAATTCTCTTTCAAAAATTCCAGCGCAGCCGCTTTGGCGTTGCGTCGTCCATCGGAACTGAGACGCTCAAACACAAACGAAACTAAATTTATCTGGCGCAACGGATCAACCATTTTCGGTGTGCCGCCATTGGCTGTTGATGAATTTGAAGTAGTTAAATTGCCGCTCTCAATTCCCGTTTCGCCCGCTCGATTGACGTTGCGAAACGAAGTCACTTCCTGTTTCACGTTATCTTCATAAACTTCAATCTCGCCTGCTTTGAGATCAGTCACCGGACGCCCTTTTTTGTCGCGTACAATAATGTCGAGCAAGACTTCTTCCGCACCGATTCGCAGAACTTCTTCCTTTGGCTTTTGCTGTGCCGGAGCTTGCGAATTTTGCGCGATCACGGGCCAACAGACGAGTAAAAAGGATAATGTAAGTGCGCTTAAGCGATTCAGGGTTTGTAACATAAAACATCTCTTCGTTAATTCGGGTACGGCTCTCCTGTGCGGACAATGCGAATCTGGTGATCGGTAAATTTATGATGCGAGCCTGGAATTTCGTATTCGGGCATGTGACAAACAGTGCAATTTTGTGTCTTGCCAGTCTTGCAGGTCGTGATAACTTTCAGCTTTTCTTTTCCAGTGGATGGCTGATGACAGGCGATGCATTTGCCATCGTAAAAACCTGCGGGACGTTTGGAATTATCATGCGGATCATGACAAGCTGTACAGCTAATTCGTTTGTCATCAAAATCATAGCACTTGCTGCTGAAAATTCTGTATGGCTGAAAACGTACATTAACGACACCTTGTGCTTTCATCAATTGCACTTGCGCCCACGTCCGATGACAGGAGCCGCAAAATTGCGATTGCCCTTCCGTATCGAAATGCCCCGGATTCAAAATTGCCGTTTCGCCCTGTCTCCCCTTCGCCCCTTCTTTCGGCTTTGTTTTCATCAGCGCCACATGCTTGTCCCCTGCTCCATGACAGCCTTCGCAGGTAATGCCCGGCGTCATGTTATCGAGTTGCAATTTGCCCTCACTGACCGCCGCCGTCGAATGACAACTGAAACAATCTTTGGTATCCAGCGAATCCATCATGCGTCCGAATGCTTCTTCCAAAGATTTTGCAGCTCCACGCGGAGAGCCAAGCGTGTAATCCAAACCCTTCGTTTCATTATAAAAACTGATACGGCTTTCAAAATATTTTCCGTTGCGTTCCAGCACGTACGTCTGTCCGGCTTTACCCTGTCCGAACGCATACAGAATCGGAGCAGAAATTGTTTCCCTGCCATCCGTCACAGAGTAAATGCTTTGATTATTTTTTCGCTCAATCAAATAAATATACGTCCCGCTTTTGAAGGTCAATTCTGGATGAGCTTTCAGAATGCTGCATTCTTCAACCATTTCAAGCGCCTTCGCCATTGGCGTGGCGCCTTGCGTTTCAGTTTGCGTATGGCATTCCGCGCAGGCTTTGTTGCCAACATATTTCGCTCCGGCTGGCGCGTGTGTCGCTCGCCATTCCATATTTGGCGCAAAAGATGTGCCATTGCTTTGACTGAAGGATTTGAGCGGACTCCAAATAAACCAGCTTGCGCCAACCATCAACGC
>JAYVRW010000105.1:0-6659 GCA_043775925.1 Blastocatellia bacterium | reverse complement strand
TCGCTGCCGGGTTAGACATTGATCCGGCGGACGTGAATTCACCGACGTTCACTATCGTCAATATCCATAATGGTCGGATGAAACTTTATCATTTGGATTTGTACCGTTTGTCAGGAACTGCGAACGAAATTTATGAGCTGGGATTAGACGAAATGATAGCGGAAGAAAATGCGATAGTAATTATTGAATGGCCTGAACGGTTGGGAACGTTTTCGATTTCTCAGGCGTCCTGCGTTACGATTTCCGACCTCGACACAGACTCACGAAAAATAGTTATCACGCACGGAGAAACAACATGAACGTAAACGATCTTCGCTATTTATTTGATTATACGAACTGGGTCAATCACTTAATTCTTGACGCAGCAGAAGTTGTCAGTATTGAAGATTATTAGTCAGCAAATCCTTCTTTTTAGTTGTTCATCAATTGCTAATCATCAATGGGTAATGAGCAATGTTTGTTTTCTACCCAAAGGAACATCTTATGCGTAAAATCATTTCAATACTCGTTTTGTTTTCAGCTTTCACTTCAATTTGCCTGGGTCAGCAACGTTGGACGGAACAGCAAGCCAACGACTGGTACAAAAATCAGCCGTGGCTCGTCGGTTCAAATTACATTCCCGCTTCCGCTATCAACGAGCTTGAAATGTGGCAGGCGGATTCGTTTGATCCCGCACAAATTGATAAAGAACTCGGCTGGGCGGAAAGCCTGGGGATGAATACGATGCGCGTTTTTCTACACGATTTGCTGTGGCAACAGGACAAGCAAGGTTTTACCAAACGGCTGGATCAATTTTTGAATCTTTGCGCCAAACATAAAATCAAACCAATGCTGGTATTGTTTGATTCGTGCTGGGACCCGTTTCCAAAACTCGGCAAGCAACACGCGCCAACTCCCGGCGTACATAATTCAGGTTGGGTGCAAAGCCCCGGCGCAGATGCCTTGCAGGACGCATCGCAGCTCCCACGCCTTGAAGCTTATGTCAAAGGCGTCGTCGGTAAATTTGCCAAAGACAAACGCATTCTCGCGTGGGATGTCTGGAACGAACCGGATAACACCAACGGCAGCAGCTACGGCAAGCAGGAACCGAAAAATAAAGTGGATTTAGTGGTAGCAATGTTGCCTAAAGTCTTCGCGTGGGCGCGTGCGGCGAAGGCTACGCAACCGCTCACCAGCGGCGTCTGGAAAGGCAATTGGTCAAGTGATGAAAAGCTATCTGCGACAGATAAAATTCTGCTGACGAATTCGGACGTGATTTCATTTCACAACTACGACGATGGAGCCGAATTTGAAAAACGCATCCAATGGCTGCAACGGTATCATCGCCCGATTCTGTGTACGGAATACATGGCACGCGGCAACAAGAGCACTTTTCAAGGTTCAATGCCTGTCGCGAAAAAATACAAAGTCGCCGCCATCAACTGGGGCTTCGTCGTCGGGAAAACGCAAACGAATTTACCGTGGGATTCGTGGCAAAAACCGTATGTAGACCGCGAACCCGCGATCTGGTTTCACGAAATTTTCAAGCCGGATGGAACGGCGTATAAACCGGAAGAAGCTGCTTTTATTCGGCAACTGACAGGGAAAACGAAATAAATTCTCAATCACAATTTATCATCTTCGATTGGCTCAACAGCTCTAACTTTTGACAAGGCACGTTCAAATTTTTCACGGCTGCCACGCTGTGTACGTTCCTGTAAATAGTCTTCGGTCAATAAAGCGGACATCTTTTCAGCCAGTGCTGTAGCGATCAGTTGATTGATGGAGATATTTTCTTTTTTCGCCAATTCTCTTGCGTGTTTATGCAGCGAAGTTGGTAATCGCAAACTAATTGTACTCATGATAGCCCTCCAATAATTCTTAAAAATTCTCGAGGTTGAATAACTTTCACCCCAAATTGATCGGCTCCAATAAAGTCTTTAAGATTAAAAGTAACAACGTAATCGCAACGTGATTCAACGGCTAATTCCAGCACCATATCGTCTTTAGGGTCTTTCAAAAATGGTCGCCAGAGAAAATGGATTTTGCGTTGCTCTCCTACCTGACAAAGAAAATCTAAAATATCCTCAATGTCACGATGCAGCAAACCGAATGATCGCGCCAACCTTTTCGCTACATCCTCATATTCCATAATTAATGGAACTGAAATTGATATATCAAATTTTCTCGTCCCAACCAATGCCAGAATTTTGAAAGAAGCACCGCTATTCGAGCGTAAAGCCGCGATGATGACATTAGTATCAATTACAATTCGAGGCAACATTTTGGTATCGTATCCGATACCAGATAAATATTCAAGCCGAATCGCAATATTGCCGTACTACTACTTTCCTCTTTAAGGCTTGTGGTATCATTACCGTCAGTGAAAGAGCGAAAGGAGCCGATAAAATTTATGTCCATTGCCGTTGCCTCTGAATATTTAGCCGTGGTAGAAAATTTACCAAAAGGAACAAAACTCAGCGCGGAAAGTGTGAGCTGGGACGAGTATGAGCAATTATTAGAAGACCTCAATAACTCTCACACGGTGCGGATTTTTTACAATCATGGAAGGATGGAAATTCTTTCTGCGAATTATTCAAATGTTAGAATTCCGCAGATTCTACGAACATTAATTTCAGCTTGTAGCGATGCACTGAATATTGATATTGATTCACTCGCCTCTTCACTTTGAAAAGCCAAATGTCGAAAGCCGGAGCCGAACCCGAGGCTTCCTTTTACATCAAAAATGCTGCGTTAATTCACCGCTCGCTTGATTTAGACCTCGCTCACGATCCGCCGCCCGACATTGTGATTGAGAGCGATTACACCAGCTCTTCATTGGATAAATATTCGATTTATGCAAGCCTTGCCGTCCCCGAAATCTGGCACATCGCCAATCAATATGTCAGCCTTTGGAAGTTGGAAAATCAAAACTATCTTGAAGTAGAAAATAGCCTTTCATTTCCTTTTCCGAGTGCTGATAAATTGAATGAATTTTTAGTGCTGGGGATTCAGGATGGTGAACGTATGGCGGCTAAAGCTTTGCGTGAATGGATTAATTCTCAATCCTAAAAAAGTTATAAAACCTTTGCCAGATAAGCCAATTAATAGCTTTACCCAAATTGTATCTATGATACGATACGCACTCAGCATCGAATAAATACAAAAGTGGTTAATGACATCTCACGATAATGAAAGCCCAAGCCGTGAGAAATGAACAGAGATTCTACACCTCGCATCCAGAGCCTCACTTTTTACGAAATGTCTTCATATCAAGTTGAACGAAACACAGGGTGAAGGGGAGAAGCCATAGAAAAGGGGAGACGAGTTTAACGTATGAACGACTACGCTGACTGGAACTCACATTTTGAAGTTGAATTCAATAAAATTTCTGCCGACCGCCGCCGCAAACCTGGCGCATTTTTATCAGCCATACCGTCCGGCACAGATTGGGAAATTTATCTGGATTTTATCCGTCGCGAATGGCGTTTCGGCAGAATCACCGAATTTCCGTTTTGCCTTCTGACTCTTTACGCCGGAGTCGCTTTTCACGATTACGAATCTGGCGATTTTTGGAAACCTTTCGCCGCAGCCATCGGTGTAGAATCCATCTCTCCGTCTGAATACAATCATCTCAATGATTACTTTATTTATCGCGCGAAAGAAATTGGAATAGAAACTTTGACCAATTCACGTGGCAATGATTTTGTCGGCACGGCGATTTTTCAAATCGGTGTGCCGCTATCGTTTTGGCAGGATTTTTTGAAAATCTGCGAGAACCTCTGGTGGCGCGAAGATTGGAAAAGTTTTTCAAACGATGAATGGGGAGCATTTGTCACGCGCAAAGTCGGCGGATTGGCGCGTTTGAAACGATTTCTCGTTGATAACCCGAAAACGGCACGTCGTTTCATCGCAGAAGTTCACGATGTTCGCCGCCTCGTCGCTTCGGGCGAAGATGTAGCGGAAATAGTAGAAATCAGTTTTCTGCGCTCCGAACATTTCGCCGCCGCTCCCGAAACTGAACAATTTATTAGCCCGCAAAAAAGTCTTGAGAAAAGCCTTGCTTTCCTCAATCATTTCCGGCTCGTTTGGAAGGAAAATCAAGCGAAAATTTCAATCTACCTGCCGCCGGTTGCCGCCGCCGAGTTGCCCGCTGTTTGGCATTTGGGCGATTTGGAACAACGCGCTGACGTTTATCAACAGGAATTTTCCGTCAACGGACGCGCCTTTCAATCAAAACTTTCGCTGAAGTTGGAAGGCTCATCAAAAACCGAATTAAAGAAACTTGATGGTATCGAAAATTGGGCGATTTTCGACGATGATACAAACCGTCTCGTTAATATCGAACGCGCCAATTTACCGCTCAAAAGCTACACGATAATTTCCGCCGCGCTGCTTGAAAACATCTTGCTAAAAGGCTTTGACGATGAAATTGCGCCGAACGAATCGTTTGAATTGCGTGACGGTTTTCAATGTTTTGTGACGCGGCTCGTGCCGCTCGAACAAAAAGCACAAATTTCGTTTTTATGTTCCGGCGAAAAAGCCGAACTCAAATTCCGCGCGAAAAACCGAGTCGAAATCTTTTTGCTTGCCGGACTTGACTGCAATGCGGCGCAGTTCCGACTTTATGAAAACACTCTGAAAACTGATTGTTTGCCAGTTCCGTGCCTAATTTTGCCGACTGATTTGTTTGACGGCGAAGAAATTGATTTGGCGGAAAAATTTAAGGTTTTGCTTGACGCGCAAATGAGTGCTGGTAATTGGGAAAAAGCGCGTGACGACGGTCATCAGACATTTTATTTTTGGCGTTGGGATTCCGCGATGCAGGCGCGAAAGAAAGTGGACTTGACGATTGAGTCTGAAGGATGGGACATCAAAAAAGAATTCAAAATTGAGATTGTACAACCAAGAGCTAACTTGACTGATTGCTGGGCAAATCTGCCCGACAAATTTTTGCCATTCGTACTGCTAGCGCAACCAAATTTCAAATCGGACAAAGGCACAACGTTTGACGAAATGCGGGAACTCAAGGAAATCATTCAACCACAAGGCAGATTCGTCAATGTTGGTTTTTTCCATTTTTACGAAAATCTTGGTGTTTTGAAAAGCTTTGGCAAACGCTGGCAATTCGCTAAATCGAAATTTAATTTTGGCACGAACAATGACAGTAACGTTTTGCGTTTCTGCGGAAATCCATCGCTTCTATGGCAGACATTACGCTACCTAGCTGAAAAATTGCCAAACTCCGAATTCGACAAAATCAAAGTCGTTTCAAAAAAAGGGGAAGTAACCCACTTGTTATTGAATGTAACGCAGGAGCAAAAAATTCTTTGCGAAGATTATGTCACCGATTACGGCAATAAATATGGGTTAAGCCTGGTCAATGAAAAGTGGGAGGAAGATGTATGAAATCACTCAGCGAAAGATTTGAAGAAGAAGTTTTTAATCCGTACTGCGATTTACTCAAAGCCGAATATCGCTTTAATAATAAATTCAAGCATGCCGAAAAAATCTGGTCAGAAAAACTAACAATGAATGAACTCGTCAACGGTGCATTTCTTGAAAAGTCGCAGATTTACGAAGCGGGCGAATCAGTTAAAAATTTACCGCTGCAAGAAAAAACACGCCAAGCAATCAACCGGAAACTCAAGGGTAAAAATCTTTATCGCCATCAAACTGAGGCGATCAAACAGGTTTTGCGCGGCGAAAATACCGTCGTAGCAACGGGAACGAGTAGTGGTAAAACGCTCTGTTACCAACTGCCGATTCTGGATGATTTGATCCGCGACGCTTCCCCCGGCTTGCGGGCAATTATCATTTATCCGCTCAATGCTTTGGTCAACGACCAACTCGAAGAATGGAGCGAGATTTTGCGCCCGTTTCCAAACATTACTTTTGCCCGTTTCACTGGACAAACGCCAGACGACGAAAAGAAGTTTGAAAATTTATTAAGGCGCAGCATCGAGGCGAAATATGAAGACAGTCAACTAAAAGGCGCAGCAAGAGATAGAGCAATTGATGAGGAATTAAAAAAACAACGCGCCAAAATACCGACTAATCAACTGAAACATCGGGAGGAGATTCGCGCCAATCCGCCAAACATTTTAGTCACGAATTTTTCGATGCTCGAATATCTTTTGGAGCGCCCAATTGACGATTCGATTTTCAGAAACGCCCGTCTTAAATTTTTAGTATTGGACGAAGTTCACGCTTATCGTGGTGTTCAGGCGACAGAAATTGGCTTTCTGGTTAGACGTTTAAAAGACCGTTTGGCAGTTAAAGATTTAACCTGCGTAGCGACTTCCGCAACTCTTGGGAAACGCGACGACGCGGAAAGCGAAGAAAAAGTGCGTCAGTTCGTGAGCCGACTTTTTGACGGCGAATTTGCCAAGCCGAATCCGATTTACGGAACGCCCGCCAAGCCCGAATTATTGCAGCCGTCATTTTGTCCTGCGCCGGAAAAATATATCGAATCTGCCGAACTTTTACAAAACGGCAACGAAAACGCAGCAATTGCTCATCTTGCGCCGAATCAAAATGCCGAAACTTTAGCCGAGCTTTTGCGCCGCGACGAAAATCTTTTCAAATTGCGAAGCGAAATTTTAGTTAAACCAATAAAACTCGACGACGCGGCGGAACGGCTTTGGATAAACGAGTCAAATGCCTCCGCAGGTTTGCAG
>JAYVRW010000104.1:0-25847 GCA_043775925.1 Blastocatellia bacterium | reverse complement strand
GAAATCTTACCTCTTGTGGCGGGTATAGCTCAGTTGGTTAGAGCGCTAGATTGTGGCTCTAGAGGTCGAGGGTTCGAGACCCTCTACTCGCCCCATTTTCTCTCAATAATTTAACTTCATTTTATTTGGGTACTTGCTTGGGAATTTTTTCTAAAAGCTATTAGTCTTAGCAATGGATTGGTGGCTTCCTTCGCCAGTATCTTGCGGAAAAGGATTGTTCCGCCTAGGATGTTTTAGTCTACACAGGTTGTATCATTAATGAAATTTGCTTTTTCGGGTTGTGCTAAATGTGTAGCTGGTGGGCGTTTTCATTGCTAACAAAGATCAGGACTACATCGAAAATCATGTCATTCACATTTATTGATTTGTTCGCAGGTATTGGTGGAATTAGAAGAGCCTTTGAAACGGCTGGGGGGAAGTGCATTTTTGCTTCGGAGTGGGACAAGTATGCGGCTGACACCTACGAAGCTAATTTCGGTCATCGCCCGGCGGGTGACATCACGCAAATCGAAGGCAGTGAAATTCCTAAACATGACATTCTAACCGCTGGCTTTCCCTGCCAGCCCTTCAGTATTGCCGGAGTCACGAAACATAATGCTCTCGGCAACGCGCATGGCTTTGAACATTCAACGCAGGGGACTTTATTTTTTGATGTTGCTCGCATCATCGCCGCAAAGAAACCGCGAGTATTTCTGCTCGAAAATGTTAAGAATCTGAGAAGTCATGAACGTGGTCGTACTTTTGGTGTCATCATGCAGACGCTACGCGAAGAGCTTGGGTATTACGTTCCTGAACCGCAGGTAATTGATGCGAGGGTTCTCGTCCCTCAGCATCGTGAACGCATTTACATTGTGGGGTTTCGTAACAAGCGTGATGCTGAACGCTTCGGTTATCCCGCCATAGCAGATCAAAAACCAAAGTTCAAAAATATTCTCGAAAAGAAGGTTCTCGACAAATACACGCTGACAGATCATCTGTGGCAGTATCTTCAGAATTATGCTGCGAAGCACAAAGCCAAAGGCAACGGGTTTGGTTTTGGTCTGGCAGATTTGGATGGCATAACGCGAACACTCAGTGCGCGATATTACAAGGATGGAGCTGAAATTTTGATTCCACAGAAAGGGAAGAACCCCCGCAGGCTGACGCCGCGAGAGTGCGCACGGCTGATGGGGTTTCCCGAAGAGCAAAAAATTGTTTGTAGTGATACCAGAGCCTATAAACAATTTGGGAATTCAGTTGTTGTACCTGTAGTGACGGAGATTGCGAAGGCTATCAGTGAAGCAATGAGCAATCGTGAACAACTATCTTTGAGCCGGAAGGTTATCAGTCAGATCAGATTTGATGAAGTAGCTCCGGCATTTTCAAGAGCGCAGGCTGTAGCAGCCAATGCAGTATCAATCGAAGGATTGTAGTTTGTATGCCTGACTTCCTTAGCCTGCCAGCCATTTTGCAACTGATGAGCGATCATGGATGCAAACAAGTTTTTGCCAAGATATTGGCAGAAAATGATAACTCAAAAAATCAACCATACTTTGGTCACGGATTCGAAGCCCTGAACATATTTCCGGCATTAAATATCTCTCCTGAAGCGGGCAAGCCTCATTTCAAAGCAGCACTGGATTATTACTGGCTGGATGAATCCGGGCAACTGTGGAAAGCTCCCAACGCGCAATTGATTCTTTATCCGAAATATCCTGAAGTCAGATTTTCCGGTTTTCTCAAGGGCTGTCAGCGCAGGCCATCAGCGTTGATGACACAAAGATTGGCGGGGCGGGTTTTATTCCTTGGTATTTGTGATGATGGGAAAGTTCTTGGTTACGTTGTTGCTCCTGAAAGTAAAGCAGCACAGGAACTAAGATCGCGCACTGATCTGAATCAGACAGGTGTATTTCTTACTATACCAACTACAGGACGCGCCGATAATCAGACCACAAAACAAATATTGCTGGATAAGCTTCGTGACATCCATCTGTCCGGCTGGATTGATTCTGTCCGGCTGCAATCGGATGGGACTACGGTTGAATGTCGGAGTTCAAATTGTGGGGGATATACACTGAAGGCGCAGCTTGGAATCACGCCAAATGCAATATCCGAGCCTGACTTTCTGGGTTGGGAAGTTAAGCAACACGGTGTTAAGAATTTCAATAGTAGTGGCACGGAACCTATTACTTTAATGACACCTGAGCCACAGGCTGGATACTACAAAGAAAAAGGTGTGATTCCGTTCATCTTGAAATATGGGTATCCAGATACGAAGGGGCGTGAAGACAGGAGAAACTTTGGCGGTATACATGTTGTGGGCAGACGAACAGCCATCACTGGTCTGACAATGACGTTGACAGGTTATGACGCAATCAATGGGAAAATTGTTGACCCACAGGGTGGACTTGAATTGCTGGATGCAGAATTTGCAGTGGCTGCCAGATGGAATTTCGCTGACCTGATGACACACTGGAACCGTAAGCACGCCTTCGCTGTTTATGTGCCTTCATTAACACGAGCCATACCGAAGCAGAGCTACGCGTATGGTTCAATTGTCAGGCTGGGAGAAGGCACAGATTTTCTTCGGTTTCTGAAGGCAGTGAGTGACGGAGATATTTATTATGATCCAGGTATCAAGATAGAAAATCTCTCCTCTGGAAGCCCAAGAACAAAACGTCGCAGTCAGTTCCGCATCAAGTCAAGAAAGCTGGGATCACTGTATAGTTCATTTGTGAATCAAAACGTTCTAGCGCCGGAATAAATTGAGACTAATTGAATGGCAGATGTCTTAACCAAAGAGCAGCGGCATAAAAATATGTCGAGCATCAAAGGCAAAAATACAAAGCCTGAAATGCTGGTTCGCTCGTTGGCACATCGGTTGGGTTATCGGTTTCGATTGCATCGGCGTGATTTGCCCGGCAAGCCTGATCTGGTTTTCGCTACACGTCGAAAAGTCATTTTTGTGCACGGCTGCTTTTGGCACATGCACGATTGTCGTTACGGTAAGGTAAAGCCTTCGACCAATGCTGAGTTTTGGGAAACAAAACGATTGTCGAATGTAGCTCGTGATCAGAAAAATATTCAAGCGCTCCAACATGACAGATGGCAAACCTTAATCATCTGGGAATGCCAGACAAAAAATGCTGACGAGATGTTGAATCGGGAAATCAAACTATTTCTGGATCAGCCTGCCTGCTGAAGTTGCAGGTTGTCCAGCAATCTCCGTGCCTGTTCGATTTTCTCAGGATTCCAGAATCGGTACAGCGCTTCACTACCGTATTCGGACTCAAAACCTTCAATGCCATCAAGTGTTGCGGCAAGCAACTCAAAGACTTCCTGGTTACTAAAATTATTTGAATTATTCATATTTTCCCTCGTGAATTTGATAATACCAGGATTTCACAAATGGCTATTGTTGTCCAGGTTTTTTATTGATGAAAAGTTGTACGAAATCAAAGATTTTTCTTTAGCAATATTAAATTGCTCAAAGCCCATACTCATTTCAGCATCCTACTATTCCAATTCGTATAGTTTTCCCACAACTCATTTTACTCGCTAAATCGCAACCATTCTCTTTGCATCACTTAGCGCAAATGCGCAGTGCGGCACGCTGCATGCATTGTAGTAAGCGTCAGGAAAACAAGGGATGCAGTTTAGAAATGCCTGGAGATTTTATGAACCGAATGAAAAAAATGATGGGGACGTTGGCGCTGGGAGCCGTTATCGCTACTTCGATGAGTGTGGTTGGCTTGGCGCAAAACGGAAGACGCAATGATCAAAATAACCAAAATGATCAGTGGCAACAACGCGATCAACAGCGTGATAATGACCGTAACCAAAATGATCGGGATGGTTATAACCGCCGCGATGATCGCAGGGATGATGGCTACGACAACAACCGCAATGGCTGGGGCAATCGCCGCTTCGTGCAACAGGAAATCGAAAGAGGCTACCGTGATGGCTTGAATCGTGGACGCGAAGAGATGCGGTCAAATCGTCGTCACAACCGGAACAATTCGCGCTATCTTCGTAATGAGAGCCAGTACTATCGGCAAGGATTTGAACGAGGCTTTAACGATGCCTTCAACCAGTACAATGACAACAATCGCGGTCGTCGCTGGTAAGTGCGTTCATACAATGCTTCATACAGAAGGCAGGGCTTAATGGCTCTGCCTTTTTTCTTTAAGCGGTTGAGTGAAAAGAAAAACGCGAAATTCAGAATCGTCGAGAATCTGAATTTCGCGTTTTTAGTGGTTACACGCTGAAGCGTGAATTCTGAACTTTACGCTGTCGTTTTCGCCATGGCTGCGCCGGATTCATCCATTAGCGCGGCTTGTGCTGCGGCTAACAATGCAATCGGTACGCGGTATGGTGAACAGCTCACGTAGTTCATTCCGACGCGATGGCAGAAGACTACGGATTCGGGATCGCCACCGTGCTCGCCGCAGATTCCGATTTTCAGATTGGGCTTGGTCGCGCGGCCTTTTTGAATGCCGATTTCGACGAGTTGTCCGACGCCTTCCTGATCCAGAACCTGGAATGGATCGTCGCCGTAAATTTTCTTGTCTACATACGCAGGCAGGAATTTTCCGGCATCGTCGCGGCTCAGTCCCATCGTCATCTGCGTCAAATCGTTCGTGCCGAAGCTGAAGAATTCAGCGACTTCGGCGATGCGATCTGCGGTCAGTGCGGCGCGGGGAACTTCGATCATCGTGCCGAGCAGGTAATCCACCGTGACGCCTTCTTTGGCGAAGACTTCAGCGGCGACAGCACGGACTACATCAGCCTGCAATTTCAATTCGACGACATTACCAACCAGCGGAATCATAATTTCCGGTTTGACGGTTTTGCCTTCGCGCTGGACGATCACCGCTGCCTCGAAAATCGCGCGGGCCTGCATCTGCGTAATTTCGGGATAGATGATGCCTAAACGACAGCCGCGATGTCCGAGCATGGGATTGAACTCGTGCAATTGTTCGACGCGGGCTTTGGCTTCCTTGAAGTTCATTTTGATCTTCTTCGCCAATTCTTTCAGCGTGGCGTCGTCGTGCGGAACGAATTCATGCAAGGGCGGATCGAGGGTACGAATCGTGACCGGGAAGCCATCCATCGCACGGAAAATTCCTGAGAAATCTTCGCGCTGTAATTCCAGCAACTCTGCCAAAGCTCCGTTGTAAAGTTCGCTTGGGCGTTTGAATTTTTTCTGAATTTCTTTGACGCGCTTTTTGGCTTCGACTTTTTTCTCACCTGTCGCTTTGGCGGCGTCGACTTGCGCGTTGAGCAATTGCGCTTCGATGGATTTGTATTCGGTCGAAGTCAAAATCATCTGACGGACGCTGTCAATGCGGTCGCCTTCAAAAAACATGTGTTCGGTGCGGCAGAGTCCGATGCCTTCGGCTCCGAAACCACGTGCGACTTCTGCATCGTGCGGCGTATCAGCGTTGGCGCGAACGTCCAATTTACGGTACTCGTGAACGTATTCCATCAGCGTTTTAAAATTGCCGCTGACTTCAGGATTGATGAGCGGAACTTCGCCGAGAATCACTTCGCCGCTGGAACCGTTGAGTGTGATCGAATCACCTTTTTTGATCGTGTTGCCGTTGAGTTCAGCCGTTTGATTGGCGTAGTCAACTTTGAGTTCGCCCAGTCCCGCGACGCAGCATTTGCCCATTCCGCGAGCTACAACGGCAGCGTGACTTGTCATGCCCCCACGCGCCGTCAAAATTGCCTGCGCGGCAACCATGCCGTGGAAATCTTCAGGTGAAGTTTCGATGCGGAGCAGGATAACTTTTTCGCCAGTCTTCGCCATTTCTTCGGCTTCGTCTGGATCAAAAACAACTTTGCCAGTTGCGGCTCCGGGTGAAGCGGGCAAGCCTGTTCCAATAACGTTGACGCTGGCTTTCGGATCAATCATCGGATGCAATAGTTGATCAAGCTGGGCGGGTTCGACGCGTGAAATTGCGGTCTTTTTATCAATCACGCCTTCGTTCACCATGTCTACGGCGATCTTCACTGCGGCTGCGCCAGTGCGCTTTGCGTTGCGTGTTTGCAGCATATACAGCTTGCCGCGTTCGATGGTGAATTCGAGGTCTTGCACATCTTTGTAATGTGTTTCGAGCTTCTGCGCGAGTTCCGCAAACTGGCGATACATTTCCGGCATTTCTTCGTTGAGCTGCGCGATTTTCTTCGGCGTGCGGATGCCTGCGACGACATCTTCGCCCTGCGCATTTTGCAGATATTCGCCGTAAATCACACGCTCGCCAGTGGCTACGTCACGGGTGAAGGCGACGCCTGTACCGGAATCTTCGCCGAGGTTGCCGTAGACCATTGTCTGCACGTTGACGGCGGTTCCGAGCTTGTCATCAATTTTGTTAATGCGGCGATAATCTTTGGCACGACGCCCATTCCACGAAGCGAAAACGGCAATGACTGCTAATTCTAACTGCGTTTGCGGATCGGTCGGAAAATCTTTGCCCGATTCTTTTTTGACGAGGACTTTGTAATCTCCGACAACTTTGGCAAGCGTTTCTGCGCTGACCAGTGTGTCTTCGTGAATCCCTAATTCGTGTTTGTAGCCTTCAAAAATATGCTCGAATTTTTCGGATTCAATGCCGAGTACGATCTTGCCGAACAGTTGAATGAAGCGGCGATGCGCGTCCCACGCAAAGCGTTCGTTGCCGGAAATTTTGGCGAGCGCGTCACGGGTGTCATCATTCAAGCCCAGATTCAAAACCGTATCCATCATTCCAGGCATTGAAAATTTTGCGCCGGAGCGAACAGAAACGAGGAGCGGATTTTCGGTGCCACCGAATTGTTTGCCAGTCGCGGCTTCGACATCTTTAATGCCTTGCAGCACTTCTTCCAGCATTCCCTGTGGGAATTTTTCGCCTTCGTCGTAATAGGAATTACAGGCTTCAGTGGTGATGGTGAAACCTGCCGGGACAGGCAATCCGGCATTGGTCATTTCCGCCAGATTCGCGCCTTTGCCTCCGAGCAAATCTTTCATTGTAGTGTTGCCTTCGGCTTTCCTGTTGGCAAAAATATAAACGTATTTTTTCGACATTATTTCTCCTCAAAATGTAGCGCAAACTTTCTAGTTTGCGTGAGTTTGTCACCTATTTAGTTATTAATAAAAATAATTTCCGAATAAAGCTCCAACGGAGCGGAATAAGATAGCCCAGGGTGCAACCCTGGGTCGATGGATAGAAAGACCCAAGCCCTGAAAGGGCGCAACATTCTATTACGCCCTTTCAGGGCTTGTGGGAAATTCATGACCTTACCCAGGGTTTCACCCTGGGCTATCTTATTGCCACCCCTTTGGGGTTCTAATCGGAAAATCATTTTCTTGATTTCTATGTTCTAGGTTTTCTGAAACTAGCGCAGTATTCAAAAACGCAAACTGGAAAGTTTGCGCTACGCTGATCGCAGCCGACCTAACATTCCATAAGATTTCAATTCACGTTCGAGCGTATTTTTGATGAGTCGCGCTACGACCGACTCAAGCTTAGTTAAGGTGAACGGGTCACGCTTCGTCTGCACGAATTTTTCCGGCGCAGTTCTTAAAACATCGTTCACTAATTGTCTGACTTCGGCGTTCAGTTCTTCGCCGCGTTGAGGTGAACAGTTGCTACAAAGCAATCCACCTTCAGCGGTCAAAGAAGCGGCTGATGAGCCGGGAATTGATTTTCCGCACTCCGCACAATTACGCCAATCGGGGAAAAATCCAGCGAGCTTCAAAATCCAGACTTCCGCATAACGAAGCAAGAGGCGTGGATCATTGTCATCCGTCTGTTTCAAGGCTTTCAAGAGCGCACCAACCAGGCGGTACATCGTTTCGTTGGGTTCGTGATCCGGCATGAATTCCATCAACAATTCGCTTAAATAATGCAACGCGGTGAGGCGCTCGCTGCTGATTACGTCATGGAATTGCGAGCGCAAAATATCGCAATTATTGATCGAAACCAAATCACGGTTTTCCTGCTCAAAATATGTCAAAGAAACTTCAGTGAACGGCTCCAGGCTTGAGCCGTATTTGCTTTTTAATTTTCGCGCTCCATGCGCCACGCCGCGAATTTTCCCCGCATCTTTCGTCAGGAAGACACAGATTTTATCGGCTTCCTTGAGGGTGAAGCTGCGGAGTACAAAAGCATCTGTTTCGCGCAAAGGCATAAACAGTCATCGTAAATGGTACGGCAGAATTAGTAAAGGAGGTGAGTTGGATTCAACGTGCGTCGTTTTCATACCAGTCTTCGTGCAGCGAATCTTCAGTGCAGGATAAACAGCAGGTATATTTCCATTGATGGTGGCAGCCGGGGCAAACCCCGTGCGTATCGAAAGTATTCCAGACGGTTCCACAACCGCCAAAAAATCGTTCGGGAGCGGGAGAAATAGAGCAATACCAGCGACTGGAAGCGTTTGGCTGCCATTGGCAACGCGGACAGCGGATGCGTCTGGGCACAGGTTTTTCGTCATCGAAAATTTTGATTGTTTCTTTGCTTTCTGCCGGTGAGAGCGTGTGCTGGAAGAGCCAAAAGGCAAGTACGGATCGGATGAGTTTTGGCCGTTTCGATATTTTCATTCCACGTGTATTTTACATCATGATACGGACTGGAGCACAAGCGCCCCCGCTTGCAAACGTTGCGGAGCGGCGTGAAAAATTACATGAGAAGTAGCTGGTCAGAAGACGTATGACGCTACGCCTGGAGCCTCCCAGTCTAAGGATTCAGGTGGAAGCGTTTGGTCAGGAGGGCTTCAAGATTCGGGATCACCAGTGGCAAACCTTCGATGTCATAAAGTCCGCTACAAAGCTGTAAATCAACCATCGGTCTTGAAGTAAAAGGCTGGTAGGGAATCGGCAGCGCAAAAGTCTTGACCATTGAATTTATGTAAAATCCGACGACCTGTTCGGAATAAGGAGACCTGGCAATCAGCAATCGGCTGCGCGGATCCATTTGTCCGGGAGCGATAACCGCAGTCTTAATGCCGAGCCGGACTTTAAGATCAATGACCGGAACTGCCAGGTCGCGCCAGTTGACCATTCCCAGCACATAATTCGGAGCACCTGGAACCAGGATCAGTGGACGTGGAGCTAGTAATTCTTTGACCTGAGTCAGACTGAGCGCAAACATTATAGGTTCGTCTTCATTTGCTACTCTTTGCGGAAGGGCAGAGGAAAACATCAGTAGCTGCGGCTTGATTGAAACGAACGAAGTGCCTTGTCTGGGATGGGTAGAGTTGATGATAATCGGAATCTGTGTCGAACTTATTGAGTCAGCTTCAGAGTAGGTTGAGCTGGGTTTGGTCGTCATACCCAATGTCTCGTGATTCGGACACAACAGCCATTGATCCGGTAATTTTACCAGGCCTTTATAGCGGTTCTGCCGGAGCGGATCGGTAATCAATGGCAAGGGAATAATTTGATCAGAGCTGGCTTCAATCACACCGTTCACGCGATCTACTTTGACTGCCAACGGTTCGGCGCAATCCATGATCAGGACTCGCCCCTCCTGATGATCGGCAGTGGCGGCATAGTTTTCCGGGTCCATTCTTTCACGGAGCGTATACACGGGCAATTCGCTACCTTGATAATTGATCCAGCCGAGCGGGCCATTTTGTTCTGCATTTATTTTGAGATGATCGCCGGCCTCGATTTGACGGATAGAGGTCATTTCGAGGCAATAATCTTCAGCGTCGGTCGTGCAGGAAATGAGCTTGATAGTTGAGGCTTTCATAATCGTCTTCTCGTTAATATCCCATTGTGACGAGGCGTGCGAGCTGAGCTGGCAATGCAATATGATCTACCACGCCGGCTTCGATGGCGCGTTGAGGCATTCCGCTAATGGTGCAACTTTCCGGGTCCTGGACGTAAGTTCGACCTCCATTAGCTTGAATCTCGCGCAAGCCGCTGATGCCATCCTGACCCATTCCAGTCAGAAGGATGCCCCGCGATTTATCTTTATAATACTCCGCGACAGCCTTCATGGTGAGGTCAATCGAAGGGCAATAATGCGGGCTTTCTTTTGCTTGTAAAAATTCAACCAAGCCCTCTTCATTGATTTGTAAGTGTGTCCAACCTGGTGACACGTAGACCATGCCACGTTCCAGACGTTCACCTTCGACCGCTTCTTTAACCTTGATTGCCGTTTGTTTACCAAGCAGCGCAGCTAGAGCGGTCGTGAAGGTTGGCGGTAAGTGCTGAACAACGACCACGCTCCCGGAAAAATTATCCGGGAAGGATGCCAGAAAATCACGGATCACAATCGGCCCGCCAGTGGAAGCGCCCACTACGATGACGACTTCCGGGGCAGAATTTTCTGCTTCGACAACGCCTTCAAGTTCCTGCACCTCAATCCCTTCGACGACATCAAAGTTTTGAGTCGAGAAGGTTTGGGGAAAGGTCAGACGTGCGTTGACCATCGCCGCGATTTTTATTTTGGATATGACTTCGTTGCGGATTTGCTCTAATCCGACCGGATCACCAGGCGAAAATTTAAAGATGAAATCTACGACACCGAACTCTATGGCTGAGAGCGCAAAGGTTGAATCGTCCAGATTGGCGCCACTGATAATAACGGCAGGGGTCGGACATTCCTCGTGCAATAATGACAATACCTCAAGCGCTTTCAGATCAGAGAGACGAGAATTCAACGTGATGACATCAGGGCTTTGAGCCTTCACGATTTCAAGTAATTCTTCGCCGTTATTCACAGTGGCGATGACTTCGAGTTCTGAAGTAGATTCAATGATTTTTTTTAGCAGGCGGCACATAAAAGGGGAATCGTCCGCCACTACGACACGAATTAAACTCATGCGATTCACCTTTATTATTGCTGTACTTCTTGAAGTAAGTGATTAATCAAACTGATCACCTGGTCTTCCTGATATGGTTTTACTAAATAGTCAGTGGCGCCCAGATCGAAAGCTTTTTGACGATGTTTTTCACTGGAGCGAGATGAGATCATGATAACGGGAAGCTGGCGATAGGCCGGCAACGCTCGCAATGATGAAAGCAATTGGTAGCCGTCCATTCGTGGCATTTCAATGTCTAGCATAATTAAATCAGGGTTCTCGCCGCTTTGTAATTTTTCCAAAGCGTCCAGACCATCTTTGGCTTGAATGGGTTCCCATCCCATGCTCTTCACCAGATTGCTGTTGACGCGGCGCACGCTGGGCGAATCGTCTACGACCATAATCGTCGTGCGTCCATTGCGTGGAGGCATCACCAGCGGAGTTTCCGGTGCCTTGACTCTTTTCTCAGTTTTTGCCTCGGCCACCTCAAGCTCTAAAAGATTGGATAAGTCTTCCGGCTGGGTAGTGGCGGGGGCAGTATTCGTTGCTGCGATAGTTGGTGCTGAAATTCGTTTGGGCGATTTGCGCAAAGTCCCACGTAACAGTTCGCCTGGATTTAAAATGAGAACGACTTCACCGTCTCCCATCAAGGTCGCACCCATCACGCCATGAACTTTTCGTAAATGATTCCCCAGCGTTTTGATGACGATTTCACGTCCACCAATTAACTGATTGACAATGACGGCGACCTGTTTTCCTTCGATACTCAGGAAAATCACAGGCAAACGGTCATCAATTTCTTCGACCGTATTTTTGAGATTCAGCAAGCGACTGAGTAATAGCAAGGGATAGACTTTTCCGCCGTGCCGCAAAACTGGTTCCTGACCAATACGATCCATTTTGGTTTTATCGAGGCGCATGATCTGCGTCACGATGTCTAATGGAATGGCAAACGTTTGATCGTTGGCTTTGACCATCAAGGTTCGGGTGACAGCCAGCGTCAACGGCAATCGTACCGTGAAGGTCGTGCCGCGCCCGATCTGAGAATCTATGGTAATGGTTCCTTTCAGCCGCTTCACCGCGTTGTGGACAATATCCATGCCAACGCCGCGACCGGAAATTTCACTGATCTGACTGGCAGTGCTAAAGCCAGGAGTGAAAATGAATGACCATAATTCATCGTTGGTCATGGAGGCTGCTTCGGAAGCGTTGATATAGCCGTTCCTGATCGCTGTGGCGCGAATCTTTTCAACATCCAGCCCTTTGCCGTCATCGCTCAATTGCATGATGACTTGCGAACCTTCGTAAAAAGCGCGCAAGGTGATTGTCCCGCGCTCGGCCTTGTTGGCGGCCTGACGTTCTTCCAGGGTCTCGATTCCGTGATCTACCGCGTTGCGCAGTAAATGCAGCAACGGATCAATCATGTCTTGCAGCGCCGTCGTATCTATGGCTGTATTCTCACCATCAATGATGAGGCGGACATCCTTTTCGCGCTGTGCGCTCACGGTCCGAACAGTCCGGTGTAAGCGGGGTGCCACCGAAGCTAATGGAATCATCCGCAAGCGCATCAGTTTATGTTGCAACTCGCTGTAAATGCGCCCCTGACGATTGAGGTAGCCTAAGAAATCACTATTGAGATGACCCAGTTCGCGTCCCAGTGTTTGAATGTCGTTGGAGGCTTCACTGAGTTCGCGTGACAGCAAATGAAATTCCGTGTAACGATCAAATTCAAGATCATCGAATCCGTGCGTAACGGAATTGAGCAAAGCATTATGGCGCAATGCCGTCATTTCCTTGCCTGATGATCCGACTCCGGCTACCGTTTTATTTCCACCCAGCGTCGAAGCCTCATATTTCGTTTCAAGATTTGAAGCGACGCGGCGCAGGCGGGTTCCGCTGAGCTGCATCTCTTCGACCTGATGCGCAAAATCTCCAAGTTTTTGCTCGAAAGTGGTGCGCGCAATAATCATTTCACTAATAAGTTTGACGACTTCATCCAGTTTTTCAATCGGCACGCGCACGAATTGACTGGAGGTTTGTGTCATCGTTTCGGTTCGCGCTGTGACATTCGTCGTGAGGGCAGCTTCCTCTTCCTGAGGAGCTTCTGGTTCAAGTTGGAGTGAAGTTTCTGACTCCGCCTTGAATTCAGGTAGCGTCACCATTTCAAGTTGTTGAGCCGCCGCTGTTTCGCTTGCTTCTATTTCGGATTCGGGAGCGCGAATCTCATTTTCAAACGTCGGAAGCTCTGGTAATTCAGGGGGAGAAATCATCGGAACGTTGGCAGCGTCATATTGCTCGCCTGCCTCTTCACGAGCCTGTCTCGCTTGAGAGGAAGCCGAAGCCGGGAGGATTTTCTCGAAATCCTGATAAATTTGTAGCAGGCTGGCATCGCTTTCCTGATGATTCGAGATGTCTTCTAACAGATCAGTCGAAACGGTCAGCAAGCGGATCATTTCCGGGGTTAAGGTGATGTCGCCGTCGTAGACTAAATCCAGCAAATCTTCCATGCGATGCGCCAGATGCGTGATTTGCTGGAAGCCGATCATCGCTGCCGTACCCTTCAATGAATGGGCGCTCCGGCGAACGTTCTGGATCATTTCAGGGTAGGCTGGATTAACTTCCAATTGCCGGAGCGAGCTGTGCATGCTCAGCAAATGCTCTTCGGCTTCAAGCAGAAAGACTTCCATCAGTTCGGCGGAAATTTCATCAGCTTCTGCTTTTTCTACCTCGGATTCCTGCTCGTTCTGGCGCAGCGCTTCAGCGTAAAAGGTCGGTAATTGAGGCGTCGGTTCCGTTTCTATTATTTCATTAGTCAACTGAAGCTCAGTGAGTTCCAGTAGCTCAGGCATCTCATCTGGTGATTCTGACTTACTATGAAGCGGCTCTTCAGGGTCGAAAATCGGCAATTCGGAGTTACCTTCGGCTTCTATTTTTTCATTAATGAACTGTGGTTCGGAGAGTTCCAGAACCTCGGGCGTTTCATGCTGAAGGGACTCGAAATGCTCAAATGAATCCGGCAGCAGCGGCGGCATTTCATCCTCTGCAACAAATTGAAAGGCTTCCCTGGTTTCAAGCGCAGGGAGAGGAGCTTCATTGATTTCTGTCAGTAACGGTAACGGGGTGAGAGCTAGTTCAGTCGGGATAAATTTTTCGACCTCAACTGGTTCGCCGCTCTTTTCAAGGTCGGTAACAATGTCAAGCTCTTCCGTTGCTGTTTCTGAAATGTAATCAGGCTGTGCCTCGGCGAGCAACTCGAATGAAGTTTCGAGAATGTCAGAAGCAGGCGCAACTGCATCATTATTGAGCAATTCGTCGGCGAGATTATCAACGTATGAATCAAACAGGAGTGGCTCTGATTGTGATTCGGAGATTTCTAAAATCTCATCCATCAAATTTGTGGGGAGTTCGATTTCCGCCAACTCCATGACCGGAGCGTCACCATAACTTTCTTTGATGTCGGCCACGACTTTGTGTAGGTCAATTTCGCCGACGGTTGGAATTGACTTATCAACCGGCAGCGAAATCCTGAATTCAGTTTCAATATTTGTAGACGGCACGTCGTCTGACGCAGGCGTCGGAGAAAAGCTAACCAGTGGCGCGTCGGGGATGACTGGCGGGGTAAGATCAGTCAAGCTCGAATGAGCTAAGGACAAGGAAGAAGCCAGGTCAGAAAGCGGTTTGATGAGGTTTTGCTCCGCTTCATTGAGGGTCAGTTCATGATCCAGTTTCTCAGATAAATCCTCAACCATCTGGCAGATATTTTCTACTGTCTGCTCGGTGAGATCCAGCCGACCTTCGTGTAATAATTCCAGCGTTACTTCAAGCTGGTAGGCGAGGTTGCTGATTTCATTGAAGCCCAGCATCGAAGCGGCACCTTTGATGATATGCGCAAAACGATGTGCTTCTTTCAGGATTCCCCGATATTGCGGAGTGGCAGCGTACTGCTCAATGCCCTGCAAAATTTCCGGTAGGTATCCTTTGGCTTCGCTGATGAAATCAACGACCACTTCCTGGTCGAATAGCTGATTCATAAATCTTGTCCCATCTTTTGATTGTTCGTCATTGGTAAAGAAGCAGTTAGTTGGTAGCTGACTGAGCAATAAATTAAGCCGTTTTTATCGTCCCTTGGGCAACTTGAAGGAGGCGACAGAATCGCGGAGATCATCGGCTAATTTTGACAGCTTCGTAATATTAGTATTTGATTTTCGGATGCCGTCGGCGGTACTCCGCGTCACATCTGTGACACGATGCATGACTCCGGCGATTTCTTGTGAGCTACGGCTTTGTTCGGCTGATGATTCAGAAATGGTTTGAATCAATTCAGCGAGACGGGACGAAACGTCTTTAATTTCGTCGAGAGCTTGTCCGGCCTGATTCGCCAGATTTGATCCATTGACTACTTCACGAGTACTTTCTTCCATCGCGGAGATGGCCTGATTCGCTCCGATTTGAATGGTCTTGACGAGGCCGTTGATACGTTTGGTGGCCTCAGCAGATCGTTTGGCGAGGCGGTCAACTTCTTCGGCGACGACGGCGAATCCATATCCGGCTTCACCGGCTTCAGCGGCTTGAATCGAAGCGTTCAGCGCCAGGTAGGAAGTACGTTTTGAAATACCTCCAATGATCTGGACAATTTCGCCGATTTCCTGCGAGCTTTCGCCCAGGCGTTTCAGTTTCTTAGAAGTATCCTGCACCTGTTCCCGAATGCGGTTCATCCCTTCGATGGTATTACTGACCGCCGAAGTTCCTTCCTTCGCATTTTCCAAAGATTGTTGTGCGACGGTCGCTGACAGCAAGGCATTCTGCGAAATATTTTGCATGGAACTGGTCATGGCCTGAATCGCTTTTGTGGTCTGGATAATTTGTGTGGTCTGTTCTTCAGCGCCACGAGCTAATTGAGTCGAAGAAAGCTGAGAATCCATGGCTGACACAGTCACTTCATGCGTGACGTTCTGAACTTGAGAAATAATGCGTCGCAGCTCAAGAATCATGAAATTAAAGGAATCTCCCAGCGTCCCGGTAAATTCATCGTCAGTGTTGACCTGTTTCGTCAGATCGCCTTTCGCTACGTTGTCTACCTGTTCCAGTAATCGGATAATCGAAGATTGCATTTGATTTCGTTTATCTTCGGATTGGATTAACGAGTCAGCGCTATCCAGCATGCTATTCATGGCGGTCAACAAATGCCCGGTTTCGTCATCAGTGGTCACGGGAACTTTTTGCACAGAACGACCACTCGCCAGATTTTCAGCAAAGCTGGTAGCGATTTTAATCTGTTCGGTGAATCGTCCTATCAGATACCAAAGCACGGCCAGAGACGCAGCTAACAAAATGCTAAAGATGGCGATTTGCTTCAAGAGCAGGGAAATTGTCTCGTCTGTGACCTGGGTCTTTTGGATGAGGACTGGTTGCGATAATTGCCCCTTGTCTTTGGCTAGTTCTTTTTGTGCCTGCGTAATAGCTTGTTGAGCTGCATTCAGGGTTACATTACGAGTCGCAATCGCAGAATAGGTAAGGAAGATGGTTCCAGTGACTATCAAACATAATCCGACCCATAAAGTGATTTTGACTTGAATGGAATTGACTTGCATATATGTTGTTCCTTATCTGGACTTGGGCTGTTAAGCGTGGGCGCGATTGAGAAGAAGGTTGGGCTGGATTTCAGTTGGTTGATGGGGAGCCAGCGCATCTGTGACACTGACATTGAGTCCGGTTTCCAGTCCTTTGGCGACTCCATACATCACACGCGGTAGATAGGTCTGGCCTCCACTGTTCTGGTGACTATTGCTATGGGTTAGAAAATCCATCTTAACGTAAACCTTCTTTTCTGGAATCACATCCGTAGATGGTGTGTTAATAATGACGGTTTGTCCTTGCGCGGCGAAAGCGCCGAAAGTAACCAAAAGTGTCAAAGCGAACAGTTGACGCGGTAGTAAGGTGCGCTGGAAAGTTAGTTGAAAGGAATCACGCTACTCCTCAGCGCGGGCAATGAAAGTGATGCTATCTTTCCGGTAATTTGAACGACGCCACCGATGAATGTAATTCTTCAGCGAGGACGGACAAGCTGTTTACCGTGACAGACGATTGTTGAATCCCTGTCGTGGTTTCGGTGATGATGGACGAAATGTCAGTCATCGCCTGCGACAAGGTTTCTGAGTTGTTGGTTTGCTTTTTGGAAGCCTGTGAAATTGACTGAATCAGGTCAGCCAGACGAGCTGAAACCGCTTCAATTTCGTTGAGTGATTGACCGGCTTGTAACGCCAGTTTCGATCCTTCGACGACTTCTTTGGTATTCTCATCCATCGCGGTGATGGCTTCACTGGTACCCATCTGAATGGACTTGACCAGTGATGCGATTTTCGCTGTTGCGTGTGAAGAACGTTCAGCGAGCTGTTCGATTTCTTCGGCGACGACGGCGAATCCGCGTCCGGCTTCTCCGGCAGTGGCGGCTTGAATGGAAGCGTTCAAAGCGAGGATTGAAGTTTGATCGGCGATTTCGTCAATGAGCTGCACGATCTCACCGATTTCCTGTGAACTTTCACCCAGACGACGAATGTGACCGGAAGTTTCCTGCACCTGTTCACGAATACGATTCATACCTTTGATCGTATCCTGCACAGCGCGTGCGCCCTGACGGGCATTGACCAGTGATTGTTGCGCCACCGATGCCGAGAGGATCGCGCCCTGTGAAACTTCTTCAATGGAAGATGTCATTTCCGACAACGCTTCATTCGTTTTGATAACCTGGATGGTTTGTTCATCGGCTTTGCTGACCAGTTCTTCAGTCGTCAACTGCGTCGTTGTCGCCGCATTCGTCACCTGCAAGGACACGTTTTTCACCTGTCCGATAATGCGGCGCAATTCGCCGATCATAAAGTTAAAGGAGTCAGCGATGGCTCCCGTGACATCTTCGGTCACGGCGGCTTCTCGGGTCAGATCGCCTTCGGCGACCGTACTTACTTCTTCGAGCAATCGCATAATTGAGCGCTGGATCGCGTCACGTTCTTCTCGTGACTGCAACAGACCGCGAGTGTTCTCAAGGGTTGTATTAAAGGAGGTCGCTAGTATTCCTAATTCGTCCTGTGATACGACTTCGGCGCGAGCGTCAGTGTTTCCGGCTTCAATCTCTTTGACGAGGTGGGAAAGTGAACTTACCTGTTGATTAATGTTACGGAAGACGACGAAGGCCAGAGCTGCGGCTAAGGCCGTCACGAAAGCGACTAAGCCTAAAATAAAGTTACGCTCGCTCTTGAAATTATTGACACGCTTTTGAAGGAGGTCATTCAAGTTCGTGAGCGAATTATCGTAGAGTGCAAGCATGCGGTCGAGCGTCTGAGTACCTTCGGTAAAAATTTGATCGGCATTACCAGCGGCAGGATTAAAGCTATTGGCTTTACGAATAAAACTGGTTCCTTGTTTAAAAGACTCCGCCTCAATTTGTTGTTGCTTACCGGTCAGGTCTCCACCTGTCGCGGCGTTAGCATCGAAGGCTTTGCGCTGACCTGTGTTGACATTGCGCAGGGAAGCTTGCGCACGGGCAGCTTCAAAGTTCAGCGCACCCTGCTCAGCAGCGGTTAAGGACTTACTGACAATTCCACCCGCCATCAAGCCACGGATTTGACCAGTTGCGTCAATCGTTTGGGGCAATTGCACGATGACCGAATCCATCAGGTAATAGGTATCCAAATCAGGATCAAGAATGAGGTTCGATTTATCACCGACCAAACCCATGACATCAGTCAGGTCAGTCATCAACTGATTGTGGCTGTTGAAGGCATCTTCAGGGTTAGCAGCGTTAAGTGATTTTCCTTTGACACTATCCCACGATTGTTTGAGCGTGCTGAGGCGATTAGTGGTCTCGAACATCGCGCCGTAGGTCGTACCTTCGACAGACTTTCCATCAATTTCGTTGAGCGCTTGAAAGGCTGCGTTGACAGACTGTTCCGTCGCGCCGATCTGATCACGCATGGCGGTATTGCCACGTAAGGCAGCATTGACCAGACCACGATGTTTGGCAACATTTTCAAATAATTTGCGCAACGGCGGTAAATATTCCGTCCCGTAAATTTCCTTTTGACCGAAGGTAATATCTTTGTTTTTGGCGGTATAAAGTTGCCAGGTCACGAAAGGCAGTATCAGTCCAATCAAGGCGGCAATAAATAAAAGTTTTTGCCAGAGTTTCAGTTTCCCGAATACATTGAAAATCTTCAGGTTTTTCATGGTCTCTCCGAAATCGTGAGGTGGTTTTCCTCAAAAGTTGCCTGTGAATTTTAAGCGATATTCAAGCTGTAACTGTCAGCCCGAACCTGAGCGCCACTACAAGGTAGCGATAGAAATTGGCGTTGGGTGTTGAGTGGGGGCAGTATTATCGGCGAGAATAATACGAGGGATTGAAAAGCGAGGGCAGCGCTATTCGGATAATTCCATTGAAGAGAGTAAGCCTTCCAGATTGAGAACGTTTAGGAGTTGTCCGCCGTGTTCATAAATTCCTTGCAGGAAGTCCAGCATTTGATTGTTAGTGGAAGTCTCCGGTTGCGCGATAAATTGCTCTTCGAGATTGAGCATCCCTTCGATGTTGTCCACCATCAGGCTGGTCGTCATATCCTGACGCTTATTACGCACTACGCACATGCTGCTGAGCGTTAGCGAAGCTCTCTCATGAATATTCAGAAAGGCTCCGCAATCTACGACTGAAATAATATCACCACGCAGATTGGTCACCCCCAAAACCCAATCAGGGACATTGGGAACAGGCGTAATCCGCTGAGGCTCGCCGACCTCTAAAACCTGATGAATCGGGACGGCGTACTTGCTGTCACCCAAAGAAAAAATAATAAATTTCTTCTGAGTCGCTGGCGATTTTTTAGTCTTACCGGATGACGCCGAAACCGTGCCCGCTGGAACATGCAGGGAAGTCGTTTGCACTTCACGATCAATTTGAGAAATGACTGCTTCCATGGAGGGTATTTGAAAGCCCGAAGTCGTCTCAGCCAATGGAGGTGACGAGGCCGCCTCACTTTGATTTTGTAATACTTCGCTCATAGTAGTCAGATCGTCAATTTTAGAGGTGCTTCGCCACGGTGGAGATCAAATCTTCATCCATAAATGGTTTCGTGAGGTAAGCATCAGCGCCTTGCCGCATTCCCCAGAATTTATCACTTTCCTGATTTTTGCTGGTCAACAAAACGACGGGAATGTCTTTGGTATCGTTAGAGGTTTTGAGCGTTCGGCAAATTTGAAAACCATTCTGACCCGGCAGAATGACATCCAGCACAATCAAATCTGGCTTTTCAGATTTAGCTTTATCCAGGGCTTCCTCGCCATCCACGGCGGTCACGATTCGGTATCCCTGACCTTGTAAGGCAGCGGTTGCCATTTTCATCTGGACCGGGCTATCGTCAACAATCAAAATTTTCTCTTGCGGCATATTAGTTTCCTTTCAAATTGAAGATGTCATTGAAAATAAAAAAATCAAATAAACTCCAGGCCTCAGTGCAGGCATTAGTGCAGGCATCAGTGATTGATATTTTGACAATGCATATCAATTGTCTGGAGCAGTTTATCCGTCTCAAATGGTTTTGTGATATACGCCGTCGCTCCCACCATTTTGCCTCTGAGTTTGTCAAAGATGCCGTCTTTTCCTGACAGCATGATGACCGGGATTTGCCGGGTGGTGGCATTTCCGCGAATCATTTTACAGAGCTGATAACCATCCATGTGTGGCATGGTAATGTCAGATAAAATGACATCGGGAACCACTTCCTTGAGGCGGTTTAAAGCTTCTAATCCATTTCCGGCGGTGATGACCTGATGTCCGTATTTAGTCAGTGACATGGAAATAATTTTTTGAATCGTCGGGCTGTCATCAACTGCCAGAATCGTAAAACAGCCTGTTTGAGAAGTCGTCACCGGTGCTATCTCTTCGACTGGAATGGGGTCTGCCGCTTTAAGGTTTTGGGTAGCTTCAATGGCGTGTCCGTGAGATCGTTGCAGCAGCGCCTCGACTTGCGCCTTGAGTTTTTCATCTTTTTGCTTGAGCTTCGTGGCGTCCTGTAAATATCGTGTGCCCTCGTCAGTTCGTTTGAGATTCAGATAGCCGAGTCCCAGATTATACAAAGTAAAATAATCTACATTCGCGCCCAGACGGTCACATTGATCTTCGAGACGCCGGACAGATTCACGAATAATCGGAATATTGACGTCGGAGTTATTAAGAATTTCATCCAGGTTGGTGAGCGAGACTACCGCCAGGCATGTCGGACATTTGGAAACCGATTTCAATGACATACTGCCGCAGAGAGGGCAGCTCCAGCCGGAGGTCGAGAGAGCCATGGGAAAATTTTCGTTGGACTGAACCGGTTCGGTTGAGATTTTGGGCGACTGTGATGCAAGCTTCAGCAAAAAAGCCTTGGCACGGTCATTGGCAGGATTTATTTCCAGGACACGACGAGTATATTTTGAAGCCTCTTCGGCGTCTTTGGCGACGGTTGCCAACCAGAGAAACGCGATTTCGTTCGTCTTATCAATTTGAGATAATTCGATCAGTAATTCTCGCGCTTTAACCTTCTCGCCTGTTTTCGCGGAGGCCACTCCTTCTTGAAACAGCAGGCGACGCAGGCCATTGATCGCGTGCTCAGAAGTCGAGTTCATCCGCAAAACCTGACGCCAGCAATGAATAGCATCATCGCTGATTTCTGAGACCGAAGCGAGCCAGAGCCACGCTAATTCGTTTCTTGGATTGGCTTCAACTACTTTATCCAGTAACTGACGCGCAGCAGCTTTATCGCCTTTCAGGGCGAGCGCGATTCCTTCCTGTAAGATCGTCAACTCTTGTTGTGAATTTGATGTCATTCGCTCTCTTAGCCTTGTAACTAAAAAGGCTTCTCCTCAGTAACTGCTTTCAATCATCAATCATCTAAAACATTTTTGGTGCCAGCTTTCTCTGACTTTGCTCCGAGTGCTAACACAGTCGGACATAGAGACTCCACGGAGTAAGGGGCAATTTGCGTACCACCAATTTTATCGGAGAAATATAAGGGTTTTGAGTAATCTTCAGAAATTTAGTGGCGGAACTGACATTATCTGACAGCCCGCAGATAACAGGAATTGTCAATTTGAGAGGAATTCTGAATTGAGGGTAACAGCTAAATATCACTACTTTGTTAGATTTTTGAGTAGTAATTATTTGATAAATTGAAGATGTCAGGAAGATTGACGATTCTGATCTGTCTTCGGTCTGAAGATTGCATACCTGTTTTGGTTGACTCTGGCTTTGACTGTCAACCTGGTTCGCCAATGTGACCAACTCTGATCGCGAAGACTCAAAATAAAGATCGGCTTGAGAGAAATTAATCAGCATGACAAGTGTATCGTTGCAAGCGAATGAAGAAAATAGACTGGAAGTTCTGCATCAACTACAAATTCTTGATACAGAGGCAGAAGAACGTTTTGACAAGCTGACCAGGCTGGCGTCAGAAATCTGCGAGATGCCCGTCGCCAGCATCTGTTTTGTGACGGCTGATACAGTTTGGTGCAAATCGCGGATTGGTTTTACCTTTCCCGAAGAGCCGCGTCAGCAAAGTTTCAGCCACCTCATTGTCCAAGCCTCCTTACCTCTGCTGGTGACTGATACACAGAAGGATGATCGTTTCAAGAATCACCCGCTGGTGGTTGCAGAACCAGCTTTTCGCTACTATGCCGGCTTCCCCCTCACCACTCACGATAAATTTGTCGTTGGTGTGCTGAGCGTGATGGATTTTCAGCCAAATGATTTAACCCATTCACAAATCAAAACGTTAGTCAGCCTCGCCGAACTGGTCATGGGGCAGTTGGAGTTGAATCGCGTCGCGGCAAAATTAACGCACGCCACTGCGGAGCGGGATCAGTATAAATTTCAGGTGGCAGCCCATGAAAGATTAATTGGTCGCATTGAACTCCACGGTAAGAACCAGGCGAAAAGTATTTCGACGCTCAAAGAAAAAGTTCGTGAGTTGAAATCTGAAGCCCAGCGCTATTCCATGGTGGCGCAAAGCTCAAATGATGGGATCTGGGATTGGGATTTAAAAACCAATCAGATTTTTTTTGATAAACGCTGGAATGAGATGCTGGGCTACGAGAAAGACGAAATCCCAGCTCACATGGATGAATGGTTAAATCGCATTCACCTTGAAGATATTGATTCTTTTAAGGCGGAGGTCGAAGGCAATATGCTGGGACGGGAAGAGCAGTTTCGTAACGAACATCGTTTGCTGCATAGAGACGGTGAGTATCGTTGGATTCTGGTTCGCGGTTTGTCTGCAAGTGATGAAGGTGGAACCGTTTGTCGCCTCGCTGGTTCGATCACCGACATTACGGATACGAAAGGCGCAGAGCAACAACTTTTACACAACGCTTTTCACGATGTATTGACCGGGTTGCCAAATCGCGCTTTGTTTATGGATCGTCTGAAGCGTTCGTTGAATCGCTCCAATCACCGCAACGATTATTTGTTTGCTGCGCTATTTCTTGATTTGGATCGCTTCAAGGTTGTCAATGATAGTTTGGGTCATCAGGTGGGTGACGAATTGCTGATTGGCATTGCGCGTCGTTTGGAAAAATGTATGCGTCCCGGCGATATGATGGCACGCCTTGGCGGAGATGAATTTGCCGTCATTCTTGATAATTTAAAAACTTCCGATGATGCAGTCATGGCTGCCGAGCGCTTGCATCAGGAAATGACGACGCCGTATTTATTGAATGGGCGCGAAGTGTATGCTTCCGCCAGCATTGGAATTGCACTCAGTCACGCACATCATGAAACGGCGGAAGATTTTCTGCGGGCGGCAGATACTGCGATGTATCAGGCCAAGAATCGCGGTCGCGGTTGTGTCGAATTATTCGATACGGAAATGCATGCGCGGGCGATTGGGCAATTGCAACTCGAAACAGATTTACGGTATGCCCTACAACGGAATGAATTTCGTACTTTTTATCAGCCGATTGTGGCAACTGAATCTCGGCAGGTCAGAGGTTTTGAAGCCCTGATTCGATGGGAACATCCAGAGGAAGGTTTAATTCCTCCCGTCAAATTTATGGCGGTCGCCGAAGAAACTGGTCTTGTGATTCCGATGGATCAATGGGTGTTGCGCGAAGCCTGTACGCAATTACGTCAGTGGCAGCAGGAGTTTCCTAGTAATCCACTGCTCAGCGTCAGTGTGAACCTTTCGGGCAAGCAATTTGCGCATCCTGATTTATGTGAAAAAGTCCGTAAAATTCTTGACGAAACGGGTGTCATTCCGCTCAGCATCAAACTGGAAATTACGGAAAGTTCATTAGTTGAAAACCCTGATGCTGCCGCCCAGATTCTGCGTCAACTGAAAGAACTAGGCGTTCGTATTTCACTGGATGATTTCGGCACAGGATATTCGTCCCTGAGCTATTTGCACCGGTTCCCGATTGACGTTTTGAAAATTGATCGTTCCTTTGTGAATCGCCTCAGCGTCTCTAAAAATTCTGAAATTGTTCGCACCATTATTACGCTGGCGATCAACCTGGGGATGGAAGTTATCGCCGAAGGTGTCGAGACTGAAGAACAGGTCGCTCAGTTGGCAAGTATGCGCTGTGATTATTTGCAGGGGTATTTGTTCTCAAAACCGATGCCAAAAGAGAGTGTTTTGAGTTTGCTGGAAGGCACTTATCCACGAAACGTGAAGCAACAGGCAGCGTAAGTCCACGAAAAGTAGCACAACCTTTCCAGGTTACTTCGTCGTCACCAATAATCTGTAAAAAAGAAAGCTGACTATCCAATTTGTCTGGTATCTTCAGTGCTACAGTGATGCCATCAGCAAACTGGAAAGTTTGCGCTACTTCCCACCATCTCTTGTCCTTCATCAAAAGTTCCGGCATATTATTCAGGGTTCCATTCAATTTTTGAAATTTGTTTTCCAAATCAAATCAGCCTTCGTCAGGCTTTTGCTTTTACCAGGAGGAGCATCGTGAGCCAACCGGATCAATTTTCACGTCGCAATTTTTTACGCAGGTCAGCCGAAGTCGCTGGCGCTGCTGCCATCACACCGTCTTTATTGACGATCAACGCTGGGGCTTTAAGCGAAGTGGTTGAGGCTGCGCCAAAAAAAAGAGCGCACAGTGATTTAGTTTATCTGGGAAAATCCAAAGTGAAAATTTCCCGCATGGGCCTGGGGACAGGAACCGTCAACGGAAAAATTCAACGCGATTTGGGGCAGGCAGGCTTTACAAAGCTCGTGCATTACTGCTTCGATCATGGGATTCGTTATGTTGATACGGCGGATCAATACAAGATGCACGATCTTGTCAATGGGGCGATCAAAGGCTTACCGCGTGAAAAGCTGTACATCCAAACGAAAATGCGTTGGATCGAAGACGAGACGCGCCTCAATCCGCTGAAGCATCTCGACCGTTTTCGTAAAGAAGTGAATACGGATTATTTTGATAGCGTGTTGATTCATTGCACGACCAAACATAACTGGCCGGAAGAATGCAAAATCATGATGGACGCCTTTGATGAAGCGCAGCATAAAGGTTGGTTGAAGCTGAAAGGCATGTCCTGTCACGGCCTGGCTGCGCTCAAAACTGCGCGGCAGCACGATTGGATTCAACTGCAATTAGCCCGCGTCAATCCGCAGGGGCGTAAAGTTGACGGCGATGATAAAAACGTTCATGCGCCGCAAGGCAAGCCGGAAATCGCGCTGGCAGAAATCAAAGCGATGCACGACAAAGGACGCGGAATCATTGGCATGAAAATCATTGGCGAAGGTGATTTCAAAGATGCCGCTGACCGCGAGAAATCAATTCAGTATGCGATGAATTGCGGCTTCGTTGATGCCATCGTCATTGGCTTTGCGAGTACGGCTGAAGTTGACGAAGCGATTGTCCGCGTCAATAAAGCCTTGAATGGTTAACCGACTGGAGCGCAAGCGTCCTCGCTTGCAAACGTCGCGTGAGCGGCGTAATTCATTGCGCTAGGTAGTGTTGACAAGTTGAGATAAGATGAATGAATGCAAACAGTAAAGCTAAGTGATGAGCAATGGGCGAAGATGGTAGAATTTTTACGAACGTGT
>JAYVRW010000103.1:0-6688 GCA_043775925.1 Blastocatellia bacterium | reverse complement strand
TTTGCAGCGAGATTGGGGCTTGATTTAAGAAAATGACGTTTCCCGGTAACTGGCTTTATCGCAACGACTTACCTATCAGATGTCAACACAACCTAGTGACTGTCGTCCCTTCACCAGAAAACTCCATCCAATGACCAGTAGGCGAACTCGGCGAAATATGACGAACGTTTGATAAGTGCTCCTTACAACGTTGTTACTCGACTGAAAGACAGAGGGTTTAAGATTCAGGAGCCGCCCAGTCCGTACATTGTATCGGTCTGGGCGGTTGGCCTGTCACCCTTGGTACAGTAATTGCAGAAATCCCTCTTGTGGATGGAAAACACACACAAGGATTTGTACTTATCATACTTATCTATAGCTCACTAATACATTTGATGTGTTTGACAATGTCGGGTACGTTCAGAAGATCTGTCATTTTTTGTTAGCTTGCAGTAGCAGCGATTGGCAGGTATACAGCCCGAAAAGCTGAGAGGCTAAAAAATATGAAACTACAAGGTAGAAAAAAGGCAGCAGGGTTTTCATTGTTGGAGCTTTCGATGGTGGTTGCAATGATCTCTGTCGTCGGCTCTATGTCAGTCATCTCATTACGCGGAGCGCAAGGGATTACCACCTTGATTTCCGCCCGACGTGAAGTCATGGGTGTGCTGGAGGTGGCGCGGGCTGAATCAGTGAAGCGCGATATTACGACACAAGTTACTTTGCAAAGCAGCGGTACTTATACCTTGCAATATAGCATTACCGGCACTACTGCGACGGCTCCTCACGCTTTACCTGTGGGAGTTTCGTTTCAATTACCGACAGGTGTGACCTCCCTGGTTGCGACTTATACGCCAAGTGGAAAAGCCACGATGAAGGGGAACGACGGAATCTTATACTCGCAGTTTAATTTTGTCAGTTCTGCGGGCGTCAAATCCCTGACGCTGAGCCGGGCGGGCGACATTGATGGCACATTTTAAAGTCATCAGGAGAGCACTATGAAACTAATTCCAATGAAAAAGAATTCGGGTTATTGGCAAAGACGGAAGTTTACTTCGGAACAGGGCAGTTCGTTGCTTGAGGTCACAGTTTCAATGTTGATAGCAACGGTGGGGTTATTAGGGATGGCACAACTCATTGCCGTCTCGACGATGGCCACCAAAAATGGCAGTAATCTGGTCGAATCGGCACGGGCTGCCCAGAATGCCATTGAACCCATTCGAGCCAAAGATTTTTCTACTGTCGAAACCGGCACGACGAGGGCCACCTATAAAGACCGATTTTACGTGACTACCACCGTCACAGCGGATAGCAACAGTGCGAAAAAAATTGCTGTGACCGTCGTAGACACCAACTACGATATGAAAGGTGGCAGCCGCAAGTTTACTTTCTCTAATTATCGCACTAATGATAAGGCTGCAATGGGGGGGTATTACAATTCTGCGCTGACCCCGGAAAAGGCAGTACCTACTGCTAACACGACTCCTACTCCTACCAGCAGTAATACGTCTGGATCATAGGGCTGCGGCTCATCAGAGAGGATAACTGAGACCTGATATGGTAAAAAAATCATCGTGGAAAATAACTCAGTTGCGGTCATTCCGGAAGGTTGACCAGGGGTTTTCATTGCTGGAACTTTTGATCAGCACCAGCATTACGGTTGTGATTTTGCTCATGGGAATGCAATTACTTGATCAGTCCCAGAAGTTGTTCCAGTCCCAAAGTGCACGTATGAAAGCACAAAGTCGTGCGCGTAAAGCGGTCAACCTGATCACGTCAGATGTCCGCGCGACCGGTTTAACTCCCATTAGTGTCAGTACTGGTGTCGTGCCGGGTTTGGCCGAGGCTTATACAAATCGTATTCGGATGGTCGGCGACCGTAAAGGAGATGGTTCTTATAGCAGCACTGGAGGCACGGATGCTAACGACGACATTACTTATTATGTGTCCGACACCAAAAAACTTTATCGGGTGGCTCCCAATGATCCTGAATTCGGGACTGCCGTGATGGCACTCAATGTTTCGAACCTCAATTTTCGATATTACAACGCAGCCGGCACTGAGCTTGTACCCGCGACGGGTAGTTCATTAACACAAACAGAGCGGTTTCAGGTCACCCGCATTGACCTGAGTGCCACTGTCGATATTGTCGAAGGGGGGAAAACCTTTGGGTCTGTTTCAGTCGCCAGTCCGATTGCTTTACGACCCCGAATTATGGATGGTTATTAGCGGACATCCTCAATGTCATTGAGTCCCGAAAAGTAATCACTTAACTACTCAAAAAAAACAAACAACTATCGGTTGGTAATGAAGATACTAATATGAAAAAGACAACCAACGTGAAAAATTCCAATCATTTGTATATGGCTCGCCAAAAGGGGAGCGCACTGATTATGACCGTGCTCAGCTTAATGCTAATGACCGTTTTAGGCGTATCATTAGTGGTCTCCGCCGATAATGAAAATCGTAGCGCGAACGGCGAAGCTTTGGCCAATCAGGCATATTACGCCGCCGAAGCTGGTCTTGACCAGGCGGTCATGGTCTTGCGTGGCAATAAATGCCCGCTTGATTCCACCGATGCCTGCGCCAATGCTACAAGCTCACGCAACCAAATTAATCTACAGGTGGCAGCCACGGCTTCCAGTTCAAATCTGAGCACTGATACGGTCACGTATGCCCGTCTTTCGCGCTGGCTGACCTATTCCGCAACGTCAACCTCTGGTGCGGTCATTTTGAATCCGACGGACACTGCTAATAACCAGCTTTCTTTTCAACTCCAAATTGTAAAACTCAACACGACTGACATCCAAATTACCTCCACGGGGATGGCTCCGCAGGGCGCCAGACGTACCCTGAAGATGAAGCTGAAAGATTCTTCGGTGGTGATTGGTCAATATAACCTGCTGAATATCCCTGCTGCGGTGACGATGTTGGGCAATAACCCCAAAGGGACAGTGGGAAAAAGTGCGGCGAAATCCTTGTCTGGTTATGATTGCGGGACTGCGGTAGAAAAGCCGATTATTGGCGCAGTGGGGCAGACCAATTCAGATTATTTATGGACTCATAGTCTTAATAGTAACACCAAAGGTGAGTACGGTACTACATTTAGTAATGCCACCAGCGGTATCGTGGCAGACATTTCAGTTCCTAATGCTGCTTATGGTGTCACGGGTCAGATTCCCTTTGACAACAATCAAGTTAAAGCGAACCAGTTTGTGAATGAAATTTCGCAGGTCGCGCACCGCGTGGTGAATAGCGGGTCAGACTTGACGTTAGCTGATATGGGGACTTCAACTACTCCTAAAACAGTGCTTGTCAAAGGTGATTTGACTTTAACGAACAGTGGGACAGGCCTGTTGGTTGTGACAGGTAATCTGGTACTGAACGGAAATGTTAGTTACGACGGTTTGATTGTGGTCCTGGGCAAAGGGGGCGTCACGCGGAATG
Organism: Blastocatellia bacterium; assembly: GCA_043775925.1. Taxonomy (GTDB): domain Bacteria; phylum Acidobacteriota; class Blastocatellia; order RBC074; family RBC074; genus JAFDVL01. The sequence continues at coordinate 3,265 of JAYVRW010000103.1, read as the reverse complement.
GAGCCGGTAATGGAACCATCAAAGGAGGCATTATTATTGCTAAATACGATGATGCTTCGCTGGATGATTCGATTTTCGATCCAAATGCCTACATTGATACCAACGGCGGAGGTAATTCGCTTATTCAATATTGCAGTACGTCAATCGCAAAAGCGTTGAATTCTATTCCCGCTGCTTCAGTCACAACGGTTTATCAGTAAGCTGACAGGATGGAAGCGGAATTACTTCCGCTTCCATCTCATCCCTTCTTTCGTGTCTTCCAGCACAATTCCCATGTCTAATAACTGCTTACGAATTTCATCACTGCGCACAAAGTTTTTTGCGGCGCGGGTCGCCTGTCGTTCATCAACTAACGCCTGAACCTCGGCATCCAGCATTTCCTGTTTGGCTTCGCCGAAGATGTTGAAGACCGCATTCATTTTGGTAATGACATTGAGCAGCGCAAATTTATCGTCGTATTTAATGGTTCCATCGGCGAGCGCGATGTTTACTTCGCGGACAAAATCGTGCATGGCAGCGAAAGCTTCGGGGACGTTCAAATCATCGTCGAGTGCGGCTTCGAAGCGTTGCAGCGCACGTTTGCTCAGCACTGGCATCGCGGCGTTTGATCCGGGATGGCAGGTTGCATCCTTCAATCGAAGTTGAAAATCATTGAGGCGATTGACGGCGCTTTCGGCTCCGCGCAAACCTTCCAGCGTGAAATTGAATTGCCGCAGATGTTGCGCCGAAAGCAACATGTAGCGAATCGCCCGAGGCGAAAATCCCTGTTCGGTCAAATTCCGAACGGTGTAATAATTCCCTTTGGATTTCGACATTTTCTCGCCTTCGGCCAGCAAAAATTCTGAATGAACCCAATACTTGACGAACGGCTTTCCGGTCGCGCCTTCGCTTTGGGCAATTTCGTTTTCGTGATGCGGAAAGACTAAATCAATGCCTCCGGCGTGAATGTCAAACGTATCTCCGAGCGCTTTCATGGACATCGCCGAACATTCGATGTGCCACCCGGGACGACCTTCTCCCAGCGCAGTTTTCCACGATGGTTCACCTGGTTTGGCGGCTTTCCATAAAACAAAATCCCGCGCATTTTCTTTCTCGTATTCGTCGGTGTCTACGCGGTCGCTGCCGCCGTCAATATTGCCTTCAAAGTTGATTTTGGAAAGTTTGCCGTAGCTCTTAAATCCGGCGATGCGGTAATACGTCGAGCCTTCCGATTCGTAAGTCAGACCATTCGCGGTCAGGCGTTGGATGATGTCCACCATCTCGTCAATATAATCGGTAGCGCGAATAATTTGTTCGGGACGTTCGAGACCGAGCGCGTCCCAGTCTTCAAAAAACAGATTGATATATTTCGTCGTGAATTCGCGGAAGTCGGAGCCTTCTTCGCTGGCACGTTTGATAATTTTGTCTTCGATGTCCGTGATGTTCATCACGTGCGTTAATTCGTAGCCCTTGTATTTCAAATAGCGACGCAGCAAATCTCCGAACACAAACGTGCGAAAATTTCCAATGTGGGCGAAATCGTAAACCGTCGGCCCGCAGATATACATCCGAACCTGATTGGCTTCGAGCGGCGTGAATTCTTCGACTTGAGCGGTGAGCGTGTTGTGCAGTTTGAGCATGAAAATTAGTCCATTGGGAATTAATTCTGAACGAATAAGTTGCGGAGTTTAGCACAAAGATGAGAATTGCGAGAAGTTGTTCGATTTGATTTAGGTCAGTTGATTTCTGAAATATGTTGCTGGCGTACCCTCAAAAAGGTAGTATAAAACAATGAATTATCGAGATTTTATTACAATTGAGGCTGGCAAACGAGGTGGCAAACCTTGTATTAGAGGAATGCGTATTACCGTCTTTGATGTGCTCGAATATCTGGCTTCAGGAATGACTATTCCTGAAATTCTGGAAGATTTTCCCTACCTCACAGAAAATGATATTCGCGCCTGCTTGTCGTATGCAGCAGACCGTGAAAAAAGTCAGATGTTGGTTTTCGCATGAAGCTGCTTTTCGATCACAATCTTTCTCCAAGTCTGGTGCGACGCCTGAGCGATTTATTGCCTGATTCAAGTCATGTTTATTGGCTTGGGCTGGATCAAGTTGGTGATCGAGTCGTGCGAGATTATGCGCTTCAAAATGATTTTATCGTTGTCACGAAAGATTCCGATTTTAGCGAATTGTGTTGGTGGTTAGGTTTTCCTCCGAAAATAATTTGGCTTCGACGTGGCAACTGTAAAACCACTACGATTGAGGAACTACTTCGATTACATTTTGAAGAAATTACTGCGCTGGCTGAAGACTCGACAATGGGGATTATCACAATCTTTTGACCTTAGCCCCTTACCCTGTAACACTGCACCAAACCTCTAGCATCCAAAATCTAACATCCGGTATCTTCCTTCTCAGTTTGCTACTTTTGAACCCGCACAGCTATAATACCTTTTCATCATTTACATCGAAATTTACGAAAGATTCTATGTCATTAAATCTCAGCGGAATAGTTGCAGCTCTCCCGACACCATTCAATCAATCCGGCGAAATTGCTCACGACCAGTTGGTCAATAACATGCAGGAGTGGAATAAAACCGACCTGCTGGGCTATTTAATTCTAGGCTCGACGGGCGAATTTCCGCATCTCGACAAAGATGAAAAGCTGGCGCTGATGGATACGGTCAAAGCCAATTTGCCTTACGATAAGACTTTGCTGGTGGGGACGAGCGAAATGTCTACGCGGCATACGATTGAAATGACGAAAATTGCGGCGGATCGTGGAGCCGATGCCGCAGTCGTCGTCACGCCGTATTACTACAAAAAGATTCTGCACGACGAAAATCTCGCCGCGCATTATCGGCGGATTGCGGATACGTCTCCGATTCCGGTGTTGATTTATTTGATTCCGCAATTTTCCGGTGTGTACCTGATGCCGGAAACGATTGCAGAACTCGCGGATCATCCGAACATTATTGGGTTGAAGGAAAGCTCCGGCGATCTGGAATCCTTGCGGCAGCTTTTTACAGAGTTGGGCGAGAAAGAATTTAATGTCATGCTGGGCGCTCCGCCGTTGTTGACAGAAGGCTTATCGCTGGGCGCGACAGGCGGAATTTTTGCGGTAGCGAGTCTGGCTCCACGCGCTTGTTGTGAAGCGCTTCGTTCCTACAAATGGGGCGATTTGGAACGTGCCGAGAGCATTAAAACTCGTATCGCAGCATTAGCGAAAGCGGTCGCCGCACCGGGCGTCGGATGGTTGAAAGCGGCGCAGGATATGTGTGGA
>JAYVRW010000102.1:0-25871 GCA_043775925.1 Blastocatellia bacterium | reverse complement strand
AGGAATCATTTTTGTTTCCGATGAGTGTGGCGGAAAACATTGCTTTTGGGCGTCCAGGCGCAACGCGCGAAGAGATTATAGCTGCTGCCCGGATTGCGCAGGCGCATGACTTCATCGAACGTTTGCCGCACGGGTACGACACGGTGCTTGGAGAACGTGGTGATGCATTATCCGGCGGGGAGCGGCAGCGCATTGCGATAGCGCGAGCGTTACTAAAAGACGCCCCGATTCTGATTTTGGATGAGCCAACATCGGCGCTCGACGCGCATACCGAACGGAAGATTTTCGACGCGCTCTCGCAATTGATGGAAGGCCGAACGACCTTTATCATCTCGCATCGTTTATCCACGATTCGGCGCGCCGATTTAATTCTCGCACTCGAAGATGGCTGTATCGTGGAGCGCGGCACTCATGAATCGCTGCTGGCGGAAGACAAGGTGTATGCGCATCTGTACCGTCATCAACATATTGCTGCATTGTAGCGCACAGGCGCAGAGGACCGTATGTCTGCAAACATTACCTATCGGCTCTTTCAGGACGGTGATTTACCTGGCGTGTTGCGGCTCTGGGAAGAAGAATCCGGCTGGGGTGCGCCGACACCGGAAATGTGGCGACAATGGTATCGGGGGACGCCTTTCGGCGATGCGATTATCGCAGTGGCAGTGGATGAAAGCGGTGCAGTTGTCGGTCAGGAGGCCTTTGTTCCCGGGCGGGTAGTGGTCAATGAAATGGAAGTCAAAGCCTGGCGATTGTCCGCCCCTATTCTGCGCAGTGATCTGCGTCGTCATTCGTTGCGCGACAAAGATCATCCAACGGTCAGACTCTATGAGGCGGCAATCCACTCTGCTGCTGCGCAGGGGTCAGACATCGTTTATGCTTTCCCGGAAGTGACGTGGCTGCCTGTTTTCAAAGTTCTGGCGCGTCGCCGCATCCTGTTTTTTGCAGGCGTGGAATATGAATGCGTAGCGTTGCCACTAGCAAAAAACTTTTCAGGAAGCAGCGGCAGTTCTTTCGTAGTCCGCACGGTTGAGGACTTTGGGGATGAATACACTACGCTTTGGCAATCCGCTCGCAAAAATTTTCCCATCCAGTGTGGTGTCGAGCGTAGCCCCGCCTGGCTCAAATACAAAAATGGCGGGCATCTGACGCTGGCCGCATACGATCAGCGGGGTACGCTGGCGGGGTATGTGGCGATTAATGTACAGAACGGATTGATGGTTGATTGGCTGGCACGTCATCCGGCGGAAACGACCGAAGTCCTGGCGGCACTCATCCAACATTTAGCGGCACAACGTGCATCCGGCGTGCAAGCCATACCAGATGTGATCAAAGCCATGTATACACCGATGTGGAGCGCCGCGCTGATGGCGCTTGGTTTTACGTCGGTGGATTATCGGTTCGCTTTTGTTTGTTCGGTGCGCGATCCAGCAGACAGCCCCTTCTTAACTGCCCAAACAATAGCGCCTGAGCGCTGGTATGTGGCTCCGGGAGACTAAACCAATGAAGATCACTTATCGCCTGAGTACACCCGCCGATGAAGCGGCGCTGATTCGGTTCTGGTCAGAGGAAAGCGGGTGGGATCAGATTGATGCTGCCACCTGGAATCATCGGCTGGGGAAAGCCGTGATTGCGCTTGGCATTGACAGCAAAACCGGGGAGATTGTTTCCCAATTTGCTTTTTTCCAGGTGTTGGTTTCCGTCAATGGTCGGGAAGTCACGGCGCTGCGTCCGTTTGCGGCGATCATTTCGCGGCAGGCGCGGAGTTTTCATAGTCCGAATCCGCTCACTCACCCGATTCCGGCGATGTATCGCTTCATTGTTAATGCGATGCGCGAGCGCGGTTATGGGCTGGTGTATATGGTTCCCGACCCGCGCTGGGCGCGCTTGTTTCGGATTTTTCCCAACATGTACAGCGGCTCTTTTCCGCTCTGGAGTCTCCCCTTACCGCTGGCGCAACCGTTGCCACTGCCGGATGAATACATCATTACAGAACTGCCCGCGCTGGATGAGCGCATAGACCCCTTATGGCAGCAGATGGCGCAGAGGCCGGGTTGCCTGACAGTGCGTGATTCGCGCACGCTGCCCTGGAAAACCAGTCACGGCGCTTACCGGTTTCTCGGCGTCGAGCGGGCTGGAGAATTAGTGGGGCTGACGACTTCCCTGCACCGCTCCGATGACAAGCAGTGGGTCATAGGTGATTTGTTAACGACCGGTCAGGACGAAGTCTTGCAGGCGACGTTGACCGCCGTCGTCAATCTGGCGCACGAACAAGCCCTGATGGCACGCCCGGAAGCGCCGATCAATAAAGTGGCTGTGCTGGTGACGCCGCCGATGGAGTCCGCTTTGCGGGCGCTCGGTTTCGTCCCGGATCACTATAAGTTTTCGCTGGTCGTGGATTTGCTCGACAAGTCCATCGCCAGGGAAGACATCCTCCCCGCGCGCTGGTATCTGAGCGCGAACGATTGAGGTCAGGGGCTGCATCAAGCATGAGTAAATTGCGCATCATCGTGGGAGGCTTTATCGGGCTACTTCCGGCAGGCGGCGTGACGTGGGATTATGGGCAATATCCACTGGGTTTCGCCGCCCTCGGTCACGATGTCTACTACATCGAAGATACGCGCGTGTGGCCCTTATTTCAGGCGGCGGGCAGCGATTGGGGCGATGCGTCAGCCAACGTTGCTTATCTGTGTGCAGCGATGGAAGGGTTTGGCCTGGCTGATCGCTGGGCTTATCGCGATGAGGCTTCGGGACAATGTTTCGGCTTGTCTGAAGCAAAGGTCAAAGAGCTTTATCGAACGGCGGATGTGCTGGTGAACGTTTCGTGCGCCACGTTTTTGCGTGACGAATGTGCTCGCATTCCGGCGCGTGTACTCATTGATTCCGATCCAATGTTCACGCAGGTGCAGTACCTGACGCCGCAACAATATTATACGGGGAAACCGGGACTGGATGGACACACACATCATTTCACTTTCGGGGAAAATATGGGCGCGGCGGACTGTCGCATACCGGATTGCGGGATCAATTGGCGACCGACACGTCAGCCACTTTGCCTTTGGCTGTGGCCGATTACGGAAGCGCCTGCGGACGGAGCTTTCACGACCGTGATGAACTGGACAGTCGCTCCGCCGCTGCAATACGAAGGCGAAACCTGGGGACAGAAGGATGTCGAATTTCGGCGGTTCTTTTCCCTGCCGCAAGTCGTTCCTGAAATCCCTCTGGCTGTGGTTGTGGCGCAGACAGGGGGAGTTGGAGCACTTTTCCCGGCGCACGACGCGCGCAAAAATGGCTGGCACGTGCTGGACCCACAGGTTTGCGTGCCTGACGGGCAGGCGTATCGGACGTTCATTCAGCAATCGCGCGGTGAGTTTTCGATTGCCAAGGAAACGTATGTCAAAGCCCGGACAGGCTGGTTTTCCTGCCGTTCGGCTTGTTATCTGGCCGCCGGTCGCCCGGTCGTGACACAGGATACGGGTTGGTCGCGCTACCTGCCGACAGGTTGCGGGTTGCTGAGTTTTGAAGATGCAGCGGGCGCGGCAGCGGCGCTGCGACAGGTCGCTGGTGATTATCAGCAGCACGCTGTCGCGGCACGCCAAATCGCGGAAGAGTATTTTGATAGTCGCCGTGTATTGACGGATTTGCTGGCAGCGTTATGAGGTCGTGATGACCGAATGAATGCGCTGCGAGCAGCATCCATCTGATGAACCATAATTTAACTTGAAAACGGAGATTGCTATGTCGTCTGAAAGTATTACGCAAAAAGTTATTGCCCTGATTGCTGAGCTACAACAGATTGCGCCGGAAGGGATTACGCTGGACACGTCGTTCGAAGACGTGCAGATGGATTCCCTGGCAGCACTCGGTCTCATCTCCGAGCTGGAAGATGAGTTTCATCTCGCCATTCCAGATGAGGAGCTGGCAAATATTCGCCTGGTACGCGATGTAGTTGAAAATCTGGAACGAGGGCTTTCTCAAAAGGTAACGGTATAAATATGCAGCGAGTTGTAGTTACCGGACTGGGAATGATTTCGGCGTTGGGGCAAAACACCGCTGAAAGTTGGCACGCCTTGTGTGCCGGACACAGCGGCATCCGCCCTATTGAGAGCGTGGATCGCACGCGGCTGCGCTTTCAAAATGGCGCTGAAGTCCGCGACTTTGAGGTGGCGGCTCATTTTGAGAAAAAACAGGCTGACCAACTTGACCGCTTTGCACAATTCGCGTTAGTCGCAACCCGCGAGGCTGTGGCTGACGCAAAGATTGAATGGACGGAGGAATTGCGCGCCCAAACAGCGATTGTGACAGGTTCCTGTCTGGGCGGGAAAATTGCAGAAGATCAGGTATTTTGCAATGTCTACAGCACGCCAGCCAAAGGTGCCCATCCGCTTTCCATCCCGCGTGCGATGACGAACGCTGCAGCCAGTCACATCGCGATGGAATTTGGCGTGATGGGGCCGACATTTACGATCTCGACTGCTTGCGCTTCCGCCAATCATGCCATCGGACAAGCGTTCTGGATGGTGCGCTCCGGGTTGGTGCAATTGGCAATTACCGGCGGCAGCGAAGCACCCTTCACCTACGGGCATTTGAAAAAATGGGAACCACTGCGTGTCATTGCGCCGGATCTTTGCCGTCCCTTTTCGCAGGATCGGCGCGGCATGATCCTGGGCGAAGGCGGCGCGACGATTGTCCTGGAATCGCTTGCCACAGCACAGGCACGCGGCGCCAGGATTTATGCGGAGATTGTCGGGTTCGGCATGTCAGCCGATGCTTACCATCTGACGCAGCCGTTGGCAGCAGGTGCGGCGCGTGCGATGGTAGCAGCGTTGCGAGATGCCCGCGTCGCCCCAGAGCAAATTGGCTACATCAACGCGCACGGTACAGGCACGTTGGCTAACGATGCAATGGAAGTTGCCGCGCTACGCAGTGTTTTTGGTTTGCACGCAGATCGGTTGGCTGTGAGTGCGACCAAATCTATGCACGGACACGCGCTGGGCGCTGCCGGTGCCCTTGAAGCTGTTGCCACCATCCTGGCGCTACAGCACGGCGTTTTGCCGCCCACCATGAATTTCACTACCGCTGATCCGCAATGTGATTTGGACGTTATCCCCAACGTGGCGCGGCAGGCGCAAGTTGAATACGCCGTCTCGAATTCATTTGCCTTCGGGGGACTCAATGCAGTATTAGCCTTTCGCCGCTGGCCAAATTAAAGGAAAAGCGGAACCGTAAATCGCCCTGTCGCGGGCCACGAACAACAAGAAGCGAACGACAGGATATGCTAACAGCCCCACAATTGTTTTATCCCTTGATCCCTGACACAACGCTCCCCGGCGATTGGTTTCCCGGTCGCATTCCCGGCAATATCGAAGTCGGCGAAAATTCGGTGCTTGATTCCTCGTTTTGCTTCAAGCATTTTTACGCGACTGCCCCGGTCGGATTGCGCGTTGGCAAGCACGTCACGATTTGGCGCACCTCCCTGGCGGCGGATGAGGGTGCTATCATTGAGATCGGCGATTACTGTTATCTCGCCAATGCCTCGCTGGTGGCGGCGGAGCGCATCTCCATTGGTGCGCACGTTTTTATTGCGGGGGGCGTCACGGTTGCCGATTCCGATTTTCATCCCGTCATGCCAGCCGCGCGGCTGGCAGATACCATTGCCCTTTCACCCGTCGGAGATCGCGCTCGCCGTCCAATCATTGAAACGCGCCCCGTCATAATTGAAGACGATGTATGGATTGGGTGGAATGCCACGATTCTCAAAGGCGTGCGGATCGGAGCCGGAGCCGTGATCGCGCCAGGGGCTGTCGTGTTGCGCAATGTGCCGCCAGGTGTCGAAGTGGCGGGCAATCCGGCCCAGATTGTGGAGCGATGAGCGATGAAAAATGCTATCCCAACCAAGCTGGGAGAAATAAACAACGATGGCCATCTCCATCTGGAATATGACTGGTACGCCAGAGGCATTCCGGTCAACGTTGAGATTGGAAGTCAGGCTTACATTGATACGTCGTATAGCTTCGCGCAGTGTTTTTCCGAACAGCAGCCGGGGATCGTACTGGGCGAAGCCACTGGCGCGTATGACCGTACAAATTTTATTGTCGGCCCACGCGGTCAGGTGATGGTCGGAGCTTATACCATTCTCAATGGCACGACGCTGATCTGCCATGACAGGATTGAAATCGGCAATCATTGCCTGCTCGCGTGGGGATCGGTGCTGACGGATACATGGGGAGATTTACAAACCGTTCCGGTCGAGCGGAGAAGAGAAATGCTGGCGCGGGCTGCCGCTGATTCTCTGCGGCGCTTGATGCCTGTCACTACGCCACAGCCGATCATCCTTGAAGACAATTCGTGGGTCGGCTTTGATGCCGTGATTTTGCCCGGCGTGCGATTGGGACGCGGTTGTATCGTCGGCAGCAAGACCGTGATTACCGAAGATGTCCCGCCTTATGCCGTCGTGGTAGGTTCCCCGCCACGCATCATTCGCTACCTCACCCCGGACGATACCGACGAGGTTCGGCAACGCGCCTTGCAGGATTATCTGCGCTGATGCGCAGGAAGGAGGCAGAGAATTACAGTGAACACATCAAGGAGTGCCAACCAGCGTTTGCGCATCATTGTTCTTGGTTACATTGTGCGTGGCCCTCTGGGAGGGTTGGCGTGGCATCATCTGCAATATGTTCTGGGACTGTTACGGCTCGGACATGACGTCTACTTTCTTGAAGACAGTGAGGATTATCCGGCCTGCTACAACCCGCAGCGGGACACCATTGATGGCGACCCTACTTACGGGTTGGAATTCACGGCGCAGGCATTTGCGCAGTTGGGATTAGCTGAGCGCTGGGCATATTACGACGCGCACTCCTTGTGTTGGCACGGCGCTCTGGCGGCACACGTCCACACCATCTGCGCTACGGCAGACTTACTTTTGAATATCTCCGGTCTCAATCCATTGCGTTCATGGACTCAGAAAGTCCCTACCCGCGTCTTGATAGATACTGATCCGGCCTTTATGCAAATCCGACATTTGACGGACAGGGCGGCCTACGATTTAGCGCAACAGCACACTGACTTTTTCACCTTTGCCGAAAATGTTGCGCGTGGCACGGCACAGCTTCCAAACGATAGATTTCCCTGGCAACCAACGCGCCAACCTGTCGTGGCTGCGGCCTGGCCTGTCACAACCGGAGACCCGCACCGCCCATGGACGACGGTGATGCAGTGGGATAGTTACGCCGCCCGCGAATATGCCGGGCAAAAATTTGGCATGAAATCTGATTCATTTGCGGAGTATTGGGAGTTGCCGGAAATCGTCGGGCACTGCTTTGAACTCGCTATCGGGAGCCGCCTCACACCACACGAAAAGTTGACGGCACACGGTTGGAAATTGCTTGATTCCCGGCTTCCAACCCGCGATCCCTGGACTTACCAACAATATTTACAGCAGTCAAAAGCAGAATTCAGTGTCGCCAAGCACGGGTATGTCGTCAGTCATAGCGGCTGGTTTAGCGAACGAAGTGCCGCCTATCTGGCGAGCGGACGACCAGTATTGACGCAGGACACAGGATTTTCCGAATGGCTGCCCACAGGTGCTGGTTTACTTGCTTTCAATTCTCGCGCCGAAGCCCTGGCAGGGTTGGCAGAGATCAATCAGCGGTATGAATTTCATTGCCAGGCTGCCAGGGAAGTTGCAACTTCGTACTTTGATTCTGACCAGGTACTCTCAGAACTAATTGAGCGAGCAATGAAATAAGTTTTCATATCACAATCTCCTGGACACGAATTTTTTTCAAATCACTGACGCCCAAGCCTAATTTTCCAGCGAATTCGACATGTCCCGGCTCACGGATAATGATGTTCGTATTCGGATCATTATCACGATCTTTATGATTAATAAAATCCAAAGTATTACGGTCTCGATTCCAGATTGAAATGGCGCCACGCGCTTTGCGTTCAGTATCCACCAGGTCGAGCAGCAACCGATCAATCGCTACCGGATCAGTTCCGAACATCATTTGCCGGGGATAAAACACAAATTTCTTCGTCGAAGCGAATGGCCCGCCGTGCCACACGCCGCGCAATCCATCTAATATTTGCAGCACAGTTTTCGACTTCACTGGTTCCACTGCCGCCAGCGTTCCGACGAAAGAATAAGTATGCGTCACGCCATTTTGATGCGTCCGCGCCACATTTGAAAAACTGCCATACGCGATATTTTTCAAGCAGCCCGTAGCCCCAACCGCGCCGTGATCTTTGACGTTTGGAATGTTAATAATTTTGGTCAGCGTCTGCGAAACCAGTTTCATCAAATTGGAGCGTGTATCTTCTTCGCCAAAGAAATCAGCTTCGACATAAACATTCGGATCGTAATTGATGCGATCTGTATTGCGATTCCCGCTTTCCGCCGCGACGATGTTGACGCCTTCAGGAATATGCGGCGCATAATTCACATCTTTCAATTGATTTTCAAAGCGCTCGAAGATGTAAATATTTGATGGCTTAACGCCAATATTCATGAGGTTGCGAATACATTCCGCGACGATTGGGTAAGCAGAGACAACCCACGGATAACCACCCGCATTGACCTTAATTCCAACGACATCAGAAGACACAAAAAAGCGTTTCCACGCATCTATCGGTTTCTTTTGTTTGGTGAGTTCGCACATGCCACGACTCATCATTTCGCGGATGACTTCGACATTGAAATTGTCGCCGCTGGCGTCCAGACAGTTCGCAGCTTTCACCGAAACCACCTGCCCCGGATAAGGTCCCGGCATCCCCAGTCCGCCTGAAGACTTATGCGGAGAGACAACCCGATATTTCGGAACGCCATTCGCATCGTCAGCAAAAACAGTGGGCGTTAACGGAGCCGCCGCGAGCAAATGTACGAATAATCTTCGATCCATGAAAACCTCCGGTCACAAGTATAACGCAACCAATCAGGTCTTTGACTTTTAGTCTTTGTTTTTTGACGAATTCTTGAAAATACTTATCTTGCTCGACATCTTATCTCTGGCATAACTGCTGCCGATAGCAAATCATTTGTGAAGCAGCGCCAAGACCAAAAAACAAAGTCCAAAGCCCTCTCTACACTATTTCATATTGACCTTGACGCAAATGGGCGGGTTCTTTTACATGCACTGCAAAGGTTTTGAAAGCGGGCAAATATTCATCAAAAACGAAATATTCCATTCACTTCGTTTTTTTCACTGCCTCAAATTCCAATGCTTTATATTTCTTTGTTGCTTCAAATTCCTGCGCTGCTAAAGCATTTTGTCCGGTGCGCTGATACGCCTGTGCTAACTTAAAGTGAATGATGGAAACCTGTGGTTTGAGTACGACTGCGCTACGTAATTGAGTGATGGCCAGGTTTAGTTTTTGTTGCTCGAAATACAATAGCCCTAAATTATAAAAGGCATCTGTCAACTTCGGATCAAGTGTCGTAGCGGTTTTCAGCAGGCTCTCAATTTTGATGACATCAGCCTGCGCGGATTCATTATGTTTCCCCTTCCACAAATTCATCGCGTAGTAATAATGCGCCAATGCATTGCGTGGTTGTAACTGAATGAACTTCGCAAATCGTTGATTGATTTCATCGGATAACTCAACTGAAATTCCGTACATTTCGCCCAGAAAAATGTAGGCGCGTTCATCTTTCGGATTCAGATCAACTGCTTCGCAAAGTGTTGCGATGGCTTCTTTGAATTTGCCTAAACCGTATTGTGAAATCGCTTCGCCAACGCGGAGCTGCGCAGATTTTGGAAATTTCTGAACTCCAAAATTGAAGATTTTCAGCGCTTCTTCTGCCGCATTTAATTTCAGAATACTTTCACCGTAATCAAAAATATTTTTCTCGCTTGGATCAAGCTGTGCGGCGCGTTGGTAGGCTTCGGCGGCAGCCTGCTGATGACCGAGCGCCGCTTCGACGACGCCTAATAAATTATGGGCATCGGCGGAATTATTTTTCGCCATCAGCGCTTGAATATTCGTGTTTGCTGCTGCGAGTTTTCCGATACTGACATACGCCAAAATCAAGTCATATTGGTTGTTGAAATGCGAAGGATCAATGCTTGCTGCGGCTTCTAACCAGGGCAACGCCTGCCATAATTTTCCTGTCTGCAAATAATATTCGCCCAAATTATGGTTGGCTAAAAAATTATGGGGAGCGCGTCGTGCAGTTTCTTTCAAGCTGGCTTCAGAAGCTTTTGAAGAATTTGTTGCAGGTCGAGATTTTGATTTTTTCTGTGCGCTGATTGCAAGACAGAAGAAGGATGTAATGAGTAGAAATATTAGTAAAAAACAGAGAGTCCGCGACCAACAGAACTCACGAAACACCAAGAAATCATTAATAAATCTCAGGAAATTGGTTCGTTTCATTCTGCTGGTTCGGAACTCTCTCCTTCGTTTCAAATTAGAAGTACAACTTCAAGGCTAATTGTACCTGACGCGGATTATTCCGCTGCGCTTCCAGTCTGCCAAAATTGGAAGCCTGGAAATTGGAAGTCGGAATATTGAAGGTCGGCGTATTCGTCAGATTGAAAAATTCTGTCCGAAATTCCGAACGGAATCTTTCTTTCACAATGAACTGCTTGAACACCGAGAAATCAATCCCGCGTTGCGATGGACCGCTCAACTGATTGCGTCCGCCGCCCAACGGTGAAAGATCAGTCTGCCCAATCGTCGTAGCCTTCGGCGGATTCGTGAATGCTGCCGGATTCCAGATCACACGATAGCCTTGTGCATCACGCGTGTCCTGATACGGATTCACGCCTGCCACTTTCAATGAATTACAACCCAGACCTTCGGTGGTCGCCACTGTACAACCGATGACTTGGGGTTGTCCGCTGTAATACGACACGACAAAATTCGTACTCCAACCGCCGAGTACGGCATTGCCGATACCATTCATGCTGCCAAGGAATTTCTGCCCTTTACCAAACGGCAGATCATAGTTTCCACTGACCACTAAAGCGTGCTTCTGATCAAAGCTGGCGCGTGCCATCTCTTGTCTGATCCACAGCACACCGACCGAGCGATAACCGCCTGCTCCGCCGTTGCTCAGCAAATCGCCCGCGTTCGTGAGTGTTTTGCTGTAGGTGTACGAAAACAACACGTCCAGCCCTTTGCTCATGCGACGCGTAAATTTTGATTGCAGCGCATGGTAATGGCTGTTTCCAGTGGCGGCGGCTAACGAAGAACCACGCGCAAACGTTGGGAACGGGACGTAATTCTGTGAGTTCAGTCCTTGTCCTGGCGGCAGAATTTTATTGATTTGATTCGTCCCGACGAAGGCTTCGATATGCCGTCCCAGCGAAGCCACATAACCAACTTCGACAGTATTTCTCGAACCTAATTCATATTGCGTAATCAGGTTGAAGCCCTGTGTGTACGGCGTCTTGTAATTGAAATCAATCCCGCGCAAATTGAGGTTGGTGGGATTAACTTTCGTGGGATCAAGCGGCACGCCCAACAATCCACGTTCGAGCGTCGCCAATGATCCATCAGGATAATAAAGGGGCGCGACCTCGTTCGGGGAACGGAACGTGAAATCGAATTGGAACGGATAATTGTAACCGAGGCTTGGATTGCCGCCTCTGTTTTCAAAGGCGCCGTAATAAATTCCGTAGCCGCCACGCACAACTAATTTATTTGTCGCTTGATAAGCGAAGCCGAAACGTGGCCCGAAATTTTTCTTCTGCGTAATGCCGATGCCTGAACCGTAATCATCGGAATACACCAGATCAATGCCGTTCGCCGTCAAACCATCAATGAAGGCTTGCGAGACTTTCGGATTGTCTTTGCGGCGCAGCGGAATCACATAACGCGGTTTCTTGCCCGCTTCCTGCACCAGATTTGCCTGCGCCCAATTTGCATCTTCGGTTAAGCCAAAATGCTCCCAGCGCAAGCCAATATTCAGTGTTAATTTGGAACTAATTTTCCAGTCATCCTGAAAATAAGCGCCCCAATAATTTCGGTAACTGGCAATGCTGCCAAACGGTGACGCTTGTAAAATATTCACACCGCCAACGAAATCTACGCCGTTAGCAACTGTAGCTTTAGTCGGTGTCAGCAGAAATTGTGCACGTCCCGTATTGGCATCACTCAGACCAGGCGCGGAAGTGAAGCTGCCATCAAAGGTGAAATTGCCACGCGCATACGGCGGGCCAGTCCATGGGAAGTTGATGTGCTGGTATTCAACCCCGCCTTTGAACGTGTGGTTTTTATAAATCTTCGTCAGGTTGTCAGTAAGCTGTGTCGTGTTGCTCAAACGATCCGCAACCAGCCACGTCACTGCGCCCAGACGATTCAGCCCGCCCACATTCAGCGGAGGCAAGCCGCCGTTGCCATCAACCTGCGGAATTCCCTGAATACCGAACGAACCTGGGATGTCTTTCGTGTCGCCGCCGAGTGGTGGCAAACGATTGGAATGCTCACGGCTTAACCCCAAACGCGCTTCGTTAATGAGCGAGGTTGAAATTGAATAAGTATAGCTGATTGCTAAACCCGATGTTCGGACTTTTTCATTACCATCGCCATACGCTCCGCCATCGGCTGCGCCTTCAAATGGACCGGGGCGAAAACGAATAATGTCAGCAAAACTATAGCGACCAAAAATGTGACCACGTTCACCAAAGTGATGATCAATGCGCGTGTCAAATGAATTCGCGTCATCCGTCAAATTGCGAATCGCCGCATAATTATTGCCAGCCGTTCCGGCCTGATTGAAATTTTCTGCCGGATACAAATTCATCAATTTGATCGCGCTGGCGCTCAAACGATTGACGGGAATTTTATTTCCAACAAACGGATCGCGCACAAAACCTGTGCCAGTAGCTGTGATCCCGGTAATCGGATCAACTATTCCCGAAGTCACTTTTCGTGTCGTCGCCGGATCAAAAATTGTGCCTTGCAAGATCGCACGACCAAGCAAATCTGTCCCACGGGATTTATTTCCCAATCGGGTAATCAAATCAGAAAAATCAGTGTACCCGCTGGCTTTTTCCAAAGCAGTGGGCACAGAAGCAGTAATTGATCTGCCCTGCCGAATGCGCGTGCCTTCAAAATCTCCAAAGAAAAATGTTTTATTTTTCCAGATCGGGCCGCCGAGTGCACCGCCGAATTGATTCTGGCGATACTTGGCTTTTTGAAGACCACGGAAGTTGTTGGCATAAAGATTCGCATCAAATTTGTCGTTGCGCAGGAATTCCCATACCGTGCCGTGAAAATTGTTCGAGCCGGATTTCATCGTCGCGTTCAGCACTGCGCCGCCCGCGCGACCAAATTCGGCGCTGAAAGAATTCGTTTGGATTTTGAATTCACCAATCGCATCTACTGGAGGCTTGATGACGTAGGCCGTCCCATTCAAAAAGTCTACGCTGCTGGTGTTGTTATCAATCCCGTCAATCAGATAATTATTTTGCGCCGGACGCATTCCGTTGGCGGCGAATTGTCCCGCCGCCCGTGCGCCCTGTTGCGGCAGGTTGACACCTGCGCTCAAGCGCGCCAGATATGTCCAGTCACGACCATTCAGCGGCAAGTCATTAATGGTCTGCCCTGAGACCGATTGACCGACTGAGCTTTCACTGGTTTGCAGCAATGGCGTTTCAGCCGTGACTTCGACAGTCTGGCTGATTTCGCCTGTCTGCAAACTAAAATCCACCTGCGCCTGTTGTTGAATATTTAATTCCAGGTTGGAACGCAAAGCCTTTTTGAAGCCCGCAGCTTCAACTTCGACTTGATAGGTTCCAGTTTTGAGCGGAGTAAAAATATAGCGCCCGTTCACATCTGTTTCCGCTCGCTGTGTGACGCCTAGCCCTTTATTGGTGAGAACGACTTTGGCGTTCGGAAGCACTGCTCCCGTGGCATCTTTGACCGTGCCAAGAATCGTCCCTGTATCAACCTGCGCAAAGCTGCTGATGCTCAATGCAACCAGAATTGCAACTGAGTATAACAACCTAAAGCTTAGTCGTAGACCGTTCATAGGTTCTCCTCGTGTTAGAGTTTTCAAAACTACCCAATGATCGGCATCCTTTCGAAATATTTCCGATCACTATTTTGAATCAAATTGTTTTGTGAGTTGGCTTGACCATCTTACTCTTCGCCCTAACCAAGTCAAGGCTATGTGTCACATTGAAATCTATTAATTAATGTAGCCTTGACCTGTTCTTATCAGAAGCCTAACATTCGTACTTTATTTGTCTTCTTTCAAAAAATAGTTACGAAACTCATGGTGCGCATTGCACCTCGTTTATCTGGAGAGATTTATGCAACCCCGAATTTCAATTCGTTACCTAATTGGCTCTTTAGCCTGCTTCTTAATTCTTTTTGCTTCACAAAATGTGCAAGCTCAATTCGATACCGCAACCGTCGTCGGCACGATCCGCGATGCTAACGGAGCAGTCGTACCCAATGCTTCAGTAAAATTAAAAAATACTGCCACCGGAATTGAAGTTTCATCCACGACGGACACGGAAGGCAATTACCAATTTAATAACGTTAAGATCGGAGCCTATCAGGTTTCCGCCGAAGTCCAGGGCTTCTCGAAAGCTCTGGCTGAAAATATTCAAGTTACCGTCGGAGCGCGGCAACGCGTAGACATTGCGCTGAAAGCCGGGGCATTAACCGACACCGTCACTGTTACCGCCGAAGCCGCACGGCTGGAAACTGAATCCAGTGATCGCGGCCAGGTCATCAGTAAAGAACAAATCGTCAACCTTCCACTCAATGGTCGTTCGTATGCCGATCTCACGTTGCTTTCGCCGGGTGTCCGCCGCTCGGTTCTCAACGTTCAGGAATCCGGCACACGCGATGCTTCGTTCAATGTGAATGGGCTGCGCAGCTCGCTCAACAATTTTGTGATGGACGGCGTAGACAACAATTCTTATGGCACCAGCAATCAGGGATTTTCCAACCAGGTCGTCCAACCTTCGCCTGACGCCGTGCAGGAATTCAAAGTGCAAACCAATAATTTCAGCGCCGAATATGGACGCGCCGGCGGAGCCGTAATCAATGCCAGCTTACGCAGCGGGACAAATGGCTTTCACGGCTCGGCTTATGAATATCTACGCAATACTTCGCTCAACGCGGTAGGATTTTTCAAACCACCGATCAAACCCGGCGAAACCATCCCCCAAAAACCAACGTTGATCCAGAATCAATTCGGCTTTACGATTGGTGGGCCGATTATCAGGGACAAAACATTTTTCTTCCTGGATTACGAAGGCTTCCGCCGCATTACGCGAACCCTGACTGGAAATATTCAGACCATCCCAACCGTTGCCAATCGCACGGGGATTTTAGCTGTTGATGTCATCGCTCCGTTCACTTTTGTAGATTCTAATGGTGTCACGCAAGCCGCAGGTACGCGCTATGTTGCGGGGACAACCGTCCCCATGACCAAATTCGCCAGGCAGGTGATCGCTGCGATCCCGCAACCGATCAACGCCAGTGCGACGAACAATTATGCGAACCTGCCGCGCAATCAATTCTTCAATGACAAAGGCGATTTAAAACTTGATCACACCTTCACTGAAAAAACGACGGTGTTTGTTCGGTTGAGCCAGCGCAAAATGAATAATTTTGAAGCGCCAACTTTACCAGCGCCACTGTACAGCTCAAATGGAAACGCATTCATACGAGTCTTGAATCAACAGCTTGCGACAGGCGTTACACACAATTTGACCAGCAATTCAGTCTTGGAATTTCGATTAGGAATTTCGCGCACCAAAGCAGGAAAAACTCCAACGGGTGTAGGTGATACGGGATTTCAAGTTCCAGGCTTGCCAACTGATCCGCGCTTCAACGGAGGCTTGAGCACGCAGGCAATTGGCGGATATTTAGGACTCGGTCGTCAGTCTAGTAATCCACAATTTCAGAATCCAACTGTCATTGACCCACGTTTCAATTACACGTTCCTGATCGGCAAACACAGTTTCAAATCCGGCTACGAATATCAACGAATCAGCACTGAGATTGACGACTTCAATCCGAAGTACGGGCAGGATTCTTACTCCGGTCAGTTCAGCCGCCCAGCATTAGACGCGCAAGGAAAAGCGACGACTGCCAACAACGTCTACAATCTTGCAGATTTTCTTTTTGGTGCACGCAGCGGATATGATTTGAACAATGCCGTCATCGTCAACCTGCGTCAGCGCATGCACTTTGCGTATCTACAAGACGATTTCAAGGTCAATCAAAAACTGACATTGAATTTAGGATTGCGTTACGAATTCGCTACACCACAATGGGAGAAGAATAATTTATTAGGTAACTTTGATCCGGTCACGGCGACGTTGATTCCCGCTACTAATGGTTCACTTTATAACCGAACATTGGTCAATCCTGACCGCAACAATTTTGCGCCACGTTTTGGATTTGCGTGGAATGCGCTGGATAAAACTGTGGTGCGTGGCGGATACGGAATCAGCTATGTGCTCTTTAATCGGTTAGGCGGAGAGAATCTGCTTTCCTACAACGGGCCAAATATTGTCGGTAACAGCGTTGTGCAACAAACATCACAGGCGCTTTGCACGGGTAATAATTTCAGCGGGTGTTTCCGTCCGACTGAATTAGGTTATCCAACTGATTTTGTTTCGCCATCTCGGTTTAATCCGCTGACCGCACGCGTGAATTTTACGCCGAAAGATACACGGGCTGGATACGTGCAAAGCTGGCATCTCAGCGTCCAACGTGAACTGCCTTCGAAGTGGCTGGTAGATGTCGCCTACGTTGGCAACCACAGCACCAAATTAATTGTCCTGGGTGATTACAATCAGGCACGCCCGAATACGACGACTGATCCAACCGCAGGTACGCCGTTACAAGCGCGTCGCCCGTTTGCAAATTACTCATTCGTGCAGGCGTCATTCAATGCTGGCTGGACAACTTACAACGGGTTGCAGGTGAAGCTGGAACGCAGATTTTCGGGCGGGTTGTACTTCCTGAATTCATTCACATATTCAAAAGCGATGGACAACGTAGCGGGACATTTGGAAGCCAGTTTTGGCGACAATTCCCGTACAAACATTCGCAACATGCTGAACGATAAAGGGCAGTCCAATTACAATCAGCCGCTCAATAACACGAGTAGTGTGGTGTACGATTTGCCATTTGGTAAAGGTCGCCACTTTCTGTCAGCCAGCCATCGAGCAGTTGATTACGCACTCGGCGGATGGCGCATGACCTTGATTAATACGATGAACAGTGGCTTGCCTGTGAATCTGACCTACGGTCCGGCTTCGGCTTTTGTGGTTGGTTCGTCGTTAACCTATCGTCCGAATGCGAATGGTCAAAATTTGTACAATGATAAAAACGATCCGAACAATTACCTCAATCCGTTGTCAGTATCAGTGCCAACAGATCGCAGCCAACCATTCGGAACAGCGGGTCGCAATACGGTTCGCGGGCCAAGTTTTTATCAGGCGGATTTAGGCTTGCACAAAGCGTTCCCCCTGTGGAAGGAAAGCACCAAACTGGAATTCCGCATGGAGGCGTTCAATCTTTTCAATCGAACAAATTTCACAACACCGGACGGTAACGCTTCGAATATCAAATTCGATTCAGCCGGGGTTTACACCGGAAGTTACGGAAAAATCACCAGTACTTTCGCAGCGCGGCAAATACAGTTTGCGTTGAAGTTGATTTTTTAGAATGGAATGATTCTCAAGTGGACACAATTGATCAGCCAGTGATAGAAAAAACTGGAGGCCGAATTCCAGTTTCTCCTATTAACTCGCAAACCCAATTGTGTCCACTTCACCCCCCCACTAAGAGCTTTTTTTCGTCTCACTTTTTCCAGCCTTCACTTCCTCCTCTAATTTTTCGTGCAGCCACAATAAATCGGCTTTTAAGTCTGAGATGTAGAGGGATAATTGAGACAGCTTATTCTTCGAAGCAAAATTATAAAAAACCACAGATCGGACAAACGCATAAAAACTGATGATTGAGTGAGACCCACGAGAGTTGAAGACATCTCCACCTTCCAGACAAAAGAAAGCATTATAGGGAATCCTTTCTTTCGTTTTTCCGATCCTTACCAGCCCAGTACTTTCTATGGCTTGTGACAAAACCAGTGAGTCCCCACTCCCTTACGAATGGACATCTCAGAAAAACATCCCGAATTCATCCGTCTATTTTTTTTCGAGATGAAAGCGATATTCCTGCACGGGGAGTTCACTACTACTAAAAATCCTAATAATATAATCGGCGTCGGGGAGTGACGCGGTCGAAAGATTGAGAATGGTGACTGGAGTGTTTTGCTGAGAGAGCAAGGGGAGCGATTTCCAGATTTTGATAATAGTTCCATCGCTTGCCAGGAGTACCCCCCGGAGTTTGCGGGGAGCCTCAGAATGAAGCTCAAGTTCTAAGCGTAAGATCGTTACATCAGGATTAATTGGCAGCTTAACAACTGCTTCATTCCCTCTCACAATTTCCGCTGGCAACAGAAAAGTAGCAATCATCGGCACCGGCTGATTTTTGATCGCTGGTGGAACGGATTTCGGTAAAGGAGAAGTCGAAGGCTTCGGAATATTCACCGGAGTATCTGAAGGAGCAATTTTTTCTGGCGCAGGCGATGGCAATTCCTGATTTGTCGTTGCTTGAGTAGCGACCTCCACCTGTTCCCTGCTGACAGTCGCATACCAAAGACCTCCAGCCATTATGCACAGTAAGAAACCTGTTGTTGCGGCAACCAGTGGGGCAGGAAGACTCAATCCAGTCCACCATTGCGAAAACGTCCAGCGCCGGGGGCTGTCTAATCGTTGAGCATTTTCATTCACTGTTGCTGCCGGAAGGGCACCGAGAGCCTGTAATAAAGCACGATCTGATTCGATTTTCTCACGAATGGCAGGTAATTGATGGAGGTGTTGTTCAAATTTTTGGCAATCCCGCAGTGATAATCCTCCCCTTAAATAATCATCAATCAAATCATTGGAATCCTCCCAAAATGACCTCAGTGCTTCAGGATTGAAAAAATACGCCTCTTCAACCTTCAGCCGTTCTGTCTCAGGCAGTTGACCCAATAAATAATCCCTGATTTGATCGTTATCCGCCATTATAATTTCGGTACACGGAAGCCGACAAGAGGCAACTCCAAATTATTACCCACAACCTTATTCAAGTGTTTGTAGAAGTGAGGCTGACAGTCAGGCGACTAACTAAACTCCCCCGAGAAAATTAGCCTCCTCCTGCCAGTCTCACTTCCACCTCACACGCGTCTTACTCCCAGACACATAAGTAATGAGAGATTTGAAAAAAACATCCCATGTAGGAGAAGAATTGGCTCTAATGTTGAGTCTTACCTAAGCGAACCAAGTCCTCTTCTCAAACAATCCGCCATCGCTGCTCGCAGCAAGGTAGTTTTATTTCTAAGCGTTTTAAGCGAAATCCCATAATGCTCAGCCAGCGCCTGACGATTTTCAATCCTGGCAGCTCCGGCATCCTGATAATATTCGATGAGCAGCTCACGATCTCGCGGCGACAAATTTTCGAGGCAGCGATTCAAATTCGTCAATCTTCGCTCAAAATCACGTTGTTCTATTTTTTGTTCCAGAATTTCGTGAGGATTCGGTGCCGAGCTTTTTCGACCAGAAAAACCTTCATCAAGCGGTTGTAACTTACCTGTTTTAACCAGCGTCTCCCGCCAGATATTCCGGGCAAACCCATAAAAGTAACTGGTAGGGTTATCGGAAAAAATTTCGGCTCCGGCATGCAGGCGGCTGGCGACGCGATTCAGTGCTTCATCAGCTAGGTTGTCCGGGTCAGAGACACCACGATAGGAAAAAAAAGTAATCATTGCCTGACGAATATGCTCGTACATCTCAGCTGCGACCGTTCGATCAGGATCAAGCGCAAAAAGTAATTTATCGAATTTCTCCTGAGTTAAATGACTATGCTTTTTTGATTTGGGCAAAGAACCATCATCCATGTTTGATCTTCCCGGCAGAATTGAGGGTCGTAGCAATGATTCTGTTTCGGCCCAATCGAAAACCATCACTCACAAGGTTAGGGGGTTATTTGATTTAAAAATAAATCTACCACCACTTACCTTGCAAAGTAAACGCTACCCAATAATAAGGCGAATTCTATTTTTTATCTTTTCATCTTTCGATTTGTACGGCTGGCGTAACGTAAGACAGATACAGCATTTTCGGCGCCGCATCAGCGCCAGCATTAATGAACGGCGGATGATTTCATAATTGGTAATCAGCGGTGGGTTTGTTGGTTCGTCGCAACTTTTTACGCCTACTGACCACTGGCAACTAATTCCGGCAACTTATTATCTTTGACAAACGATTAGCCAGCATAACTACAATGTATGCGGGACAGGTAGCAACAATACAAAGTGGATAGTAAGAACGCAACTATCGCAGAAAAGCAAGCAGCCATAGTTGTTGAGATTTCAGCCGTCTGATCCTGTCACGCAACTGATTCGATAATTATTTTCCCCAGCAACGAAGTAATTATGTCTCCCCCTTTAAGACGTAAATTTTAAGCAGGTGTTCGAGTTTGTAGAAACACAGGTGAGGGATAATACATGTCATCAAACACAGAATTTTTGAACGCGATTCGAGAGGTAGGTTCTCAGCAAACCATCTCAACAGGGACTCAGCTTTTTCGGCAGGATGACCCGATTCGAGATATTTATCTGCTCGAAAAAGGACTCGTCAAAATGACGCGAGTCGAGGCGAACGGTCAGGAATCTATTGGAGAACTGCGTTTCAGCGGCACATTATTAGGCGCAGCCTCAGCGTTAGCAAAAGTGCCTGTTCCATTGTCAGCCTTCACGATTACAGAATGCAAAATCGTCAGAATATCGGTCAGGAACTTTCTTCAATTAGTGGAAAGTAATGCAGTTTTTTCACACGAGTTACTTGTTTTTATTAGCGAGCAAAAAGGCGAGCAGGCGATTCGCCATACAAGACATTCAACGTTTTCAGCGCGAGCGCAACTGGTACAATTACTTTTACTATTGATGCGCGAATTTGGTGTGGCAAGAAAAGGAGAACTACAATTAGCGTCACCGCTTGCCAAGCAGGATATGGCTGGTTTGGTCGGAATCACGCCGCAGCATCTGAGTGCGCTGTTACGTGAGATGAAAGACGAAGAATTAATTGCTGAAGAAAATGGATGGATTATTTTCCTTGAGCTGGATCGGTTAACGCATGAAGCGAAGACTGGCGAAAAACCCAGTCTCTCGTCTGCTTCATGAAAAAGGAAACAGCGTACTGAGAATTGAATGACTGAAGAAATCTTCAGTTCGGGCTTAAGATTTCTTCAGGGCAGAACAATCAGAGTGATGTAACTTGTATTTAGCAAAACTTTAAAAGTGGAATAAACAACATAGAAAGGAAATTCATGAAAAGATTAATTACGTTTATAGCCTTGTGTTTTGTGGTGGTGTCAACAGTTACTGGGATTTCAGTAATTGGCTTAGTAAAACACCACGATAATTCAGAACATCATTTATCAGCACAGGCACAGGGTAGTAAACCTGTTATTAATGGTGAAATAGACCCGTCTCAGGTATCTGATGCTGTTGCATATGAAAGTATCTACAACCTTCTTTCCACAGGGGACGATGCAGAGGATAAGGATTGGAAAATGAGAAACTCATATTTAAAATGGGCAGGTTTCAACGAAATAGAAAGCTCCTTATTAAAAATTTCGGTTTATGAATATAAGCGTAATATTCAGGATTTGAATGACGAGGCAGTTCGCCTAAAAGATGAAAACTGGCCCAAGCCATCACTTGAAGTAATGTCTAGATTATCAATATTACAGAAAAAGAAAGAAGCAATATTGGGTAAAGCAATCGGTGACTTTCGAAATCATGTCTACATTAAGAGAAACTCAATAGAAAAACTAGATAAATTCATTAATGAAAAAGTAAAAACGAGCATAAAAGGTTATGTCCCTGAACTGTCACAGCAAAAAATAAGCTGGTTAGAGCGAGTCCTTACAAGCCCATTTATTGTTAATGCACAAGCGGGCGGATGCTCCGGTTACATAAATATTTGCTCTCAAATATGGAAAGATAATGACTATGTGTATAGTTGTGGAGTAGTTACATCTTTTTATAATTCCTGTAATCATTCATATTCATTATCTACTTCATTGAACGGCTCAGGTTATTCTGCAAGTGGATCTAGCTATTCAACATTATCACTTACACAAGGTGGTATTGGACTTGATGGAAGTTTTTCCACAAACTCATTAGCAACTATCCAATGTTTTCATTCTGGATGGTCATATGCAATTGGTGGATCAGGAAATAGTTTAACCGTGACTCCATGGGTAAAATTAGGTAACTTTGGAAGTTGGTCAAAAAGTAATATTAGCCCTCAAGTTAGTTCAGAAATTTCCACTACATATACTTGGTCTCAGGGTGCGTCAGGGGAGATAAATTTAGAATTTGGTCCAACAACTGTTACTGGTATAAGTTCAGCCGATATTACCATTTCGGGAAGTGGGAACGTTAGTATTCCAGGAACAGGATCAAAAACTGCAACATTCGACATTAGCTCAACGCATTCTGGTTCGACCAAGGCAACGGTACTATTATCCAAGGTAAATGGTAACTACGAAGTTCTTCCACCACCTACTATTGAATCTTCTGCGGCTCTTACATTTAACCCGTAAATTTTTTTAGGGCTTGATAGAATTAGGTATTATTTGAATATATGAAGTTTTCTCAAAAAAATAATTCTTGCCCAGAAATTATTGTGATAATTTCTTAATTTCATCAAGCCCTAAATGCATATAGCTCAATCTTTCAAGCTCGATAAAAATAAAATTTTACTCCTCATCTCTATGATAAAGCTCACGAAACGCTTCTAAATAAGCCGAATGTCCGTCCTCAGAATCGCGCATTTGCCTGATAATTGGGTGGGTGAATTTGTTGACGATTCCGTTCAGCATTAGCTGCAAGGCTTCTTCTTGTTCTGGAGTCAGGTCACCTAATTTTTTTCGAGTACGGACTAGTTCATCCAACGTGAGCTGATGAATTTCGCGGCGGAAGGCTCCGATGACGTGATTTAAATTCCCTTCGCTTAGCGCGACGGCGAAGCGTTCGGCTTCGGCGGAGATGATTTCTTCGGCGCGTAAGGCTTCGCGTTCGCGTTCTTTTAGATTCGCTGAAGCGACGGCTTCGAGATCGTCAATATCGAAGACAAAGGCGTTATCAAGGTTACTGATCGCCGGATCAATGTTGCGCGGGACGGCTATATCAATCAGGAACATCGGGCGATTGCGACGTTTCGCCAGCGCCTTTTCGATTTGGTTGGGAGCGAGAATGTAATGCGAAGCTCCGGTGGAGCCGAGTACGATGTCGGCTTCGGCAAGGCGTTGATCGAGGTCCTCAAAGCGGACAGCCTCACCGTTCATTTCGGTGGCTAATTTGACGGCGTGTTCGTAGGTGCGATTCGCAATCATCAATTTTTTCGCACCATTGTTAACCAGATGTCGCGCTGCGAGCTCTGCCATTTCTCCTGCGCCTAACAACATTACCGAAGTGCCTTCCAGCGAATCAAAAACTTTTCGCGCGAGTTCGACGGCGACGTAGCTGATCGAAACAGCATTCGCCGCGACGCCAGTTTCGTTACGAACTTTTTTGGCGACGGCGAAAGCGCGATTCATCAATCGCGTCAGCGAATGTCCGACGGTTCCGGCATTTTGCGCCGCCTGAAAAGCGTCTTTGACCTGACCCAGAATTTGCGGCTCTCCGACGATCATGGAATCAAGGCTGGAGGCGACGCGGAACGTATGTTTGATGGCCTCCAAATCGTGGAGTTGAAAAAGATGGGGCTGGATTTTGTCCGGCGCGAGATTTTTTATTTTGAAAATGAGTTCGTGTAAATGCGCTGCATCGGAGGCTTCGGCGATAATTTCTACGCGGTTGCAGGTGCTGATAATGAGGCATTCCTGCACGGCTTCACGCGTCGCAATTGTCTGAAGTGCGACGGGCAATTCAGCTTCACTAAAAGCCAATTGCTCGCGCACTTCAACCGGTGCGGTACGATGATTGATGCCAATTAGAATAAGACTCATAAGAAAGTTCGTAGTTCGCAGTGATAAGAAGTTCGCAGTATTTAGTTCGCGGTTCGCAGTTTTCCAAAACACCGTTAACAACTGCGAACCTTCTTTACTGCAAACTGCGAACTTTTTCTCGCTGCGAACTTTTCTCACCCAAATACATGATAGCCGCCCATAGCGCGTGCGCCGATGAAGGTCATCAGGACGGCGACGAAACCGCCAATCGCCATCCAGGCAACACGGCGTCCGCGCCATCCTGCGGTCAGGCGATAATGCATAATTCCCAGGTACACAATCCAGGTGACTAACGCCAAAACTTCTTTCGGGTCGTTATGCCAGAAACGTCCGTCGTGCTGCTTGCCCCACATCATCCCTGTCACCATTCCGAGCGTTAGCAGGACGAAGCCTATCGTCAACGAGCGATAGCCGATTTCATCACAGGTATTCAACGCCGGAAGCCATTTGAAAGCCGCGCCGAAATGCTTTGCTTTCAGCTCCCGTTCCTGAATTAAATACATAATGCCGCCTGCTAAGGTCACGATAAAAGCGGCGTACGACAGCACGAGCATGGTGACATGCAGCGGAAAAATAACCCGTGTAAACGTTGAAGCTGTAATTAAATTGACCACTGTTTCTGAAGCCTGTTGTTCCGGCAAAAGCAATGACAGCAAGGTCATGACAAAGGTGATGACTAATAAGACAATGGGCAGCGCACGCGCTTTATGACGTGGGACTGCACCTAAGTAATATCCGGCAACGGCCCAGGCGATGAACGAGTAAATTTCTTTTACATTAACAATGGGGAAATGGTTAAGATTAATCCAGTTAAGTATTAATGAAACCGTATGGGTGGCAAAGCCTGCGCCGACTAAGAAGCTCAGCCAATTGGCTGAATCTTTCCCTGGCTGGCTTCCAACAAACGTCAGCGCCGCATAAAAAATGCTGGCGAGATACAATAACAAAGCTGCGGTCAACAATGCGGTCATAACCTCGTTATTGTCTGCGATCATTCACCATTTATCAACTGTTGCATTTTTTCCTGATCGAAGCCGACGACGAATTTGGAGCCGATTCGCGTGATAGGGCGTCGCAATAAATTCGGCTCTGCAATAATTATTTCGATGAGTTCGGTTTGGCTGGGGAGTTTTTTGTCAAAGCCCTTTTCTTTGTACGTGGCGTGTCGGGTGTTCAGAAATTGATCTATTTTATCTGAGCCAAAAATAGCTTTAATTTCGGCGGCGGTCAGGCTCTGACGCGCATAGTCAAATTGAATAATTTCATTATCTTGAGCGATTTCGCGCAGGAAACTCCGCGCGTTGCGACAAGTTGTTCAGGTGCTTTTGAGCCAGAATTTGATGGTTTTCATGTTGTATGTCCAATCGTTAAGAGAGGCAGTATAGCAATCGAAGGCGAGACGAACAAGGTAAGGTATATCCCTTCTGCTTTTGCTCTAAAAGTTACCTTGTATTTTAATTTGGGATTTGTTTTCAGCCCGCGAAGTCGGGTGTCAGCATAAAGCCCCGTGCGTGAGCGCGGGGTGGGTGTAGGTTGATATTTTTAGCCCGCGTAGTCGGGTAATAGACGCGCTGCCGCCCGTTTCACGGGCTTGAGATTTATCTCTGTGATTGACCCCGCGCTCACGCACGGGGCTTTATGCCAATGGCATTAAGTTAAGGAAGTGCCCCGCCTCTGCCGCGTCGCGGCAATTGACGTTAGCCCGGCTTTTCAAAGCCGGGTTAGCGGTTTTTGATGTTACGTCGCGTCAGCGACGGTTGAAGCGACGAACGTTCAATCGTCACTCACGTGACGAGCATTCGGTGCTAACGCTTTCCGTCGGTTAAAACGCC
>JAYVRW010000101.1:0-6707 GCA_043775925.1 Blastocatellia bacterium | reverse complement strand
GTCTGATTTAAAATTCCATCCGCAGGTAAGCCGAAGGATCGTTGCCATTGTTTCAAAGCTATCACAAATTTCTCGTTTTCAGCTTCGCCTTCAGCACCGATGGAATGAGTTATCATCGGCAAATAAAGTTGCCATCCCCGTTGCGGCTTCCCGCCAAAGAACCAGTCAAGATTATTTTTCAATTGCGCATTTTTGGCCACCACTTCCTCAAAAGTGGGAGATATTAGTTTCTTAAAGTCATCGCTAGCAACGCGTAAAAAGATCGCAGCCAGCGAGACAATAACTAAGGCAAAATTGTAATATTTATTTGTAGTCACTACGTTTATTATTTTCTCCTTTCGTAGTCAGGTTCTTTATCAATAGACCGATTAGGTGCAAAATAATACCATATCGATGTGAGTTGAAAGGCTAATTGTTTTCTCTTAAGTTTATTGAGAAAAGAAATCACCTTGCTTGCCTAAAAAATGATTAGCTAATTTGGAATGTACAGTATGTTTTTGGTACCTCTAATTTTTATTCTTGCACTTAATAATTTCGCTTGGTTTCAGAGCTTCACAATCCTTGGAACGGTTCGTGATGTATCGGGGAGATCTATCGAGAATGTTCGTTATGCTGTGACAGATGAAAATTTTCAGCCTATCCGTTCAGGTTTCGTTCTCAGCGGCGGACGCTTCACCGTTAAAGATCTGTCATCGGGGCGATATAAATTTCGGATCGAAACAACAGGTACTCCCTACGAAGAGCAAACACAATCAATAGAACTCCAATCACTAAAAGTACTTGGTGGCGGCAATGAAGAATATCCGATAGATTTTGTGCTTAAGTTCAAAAAAGGAGCTGCGCCAGCCGAGGCTGGTGCTCCAGTTTTCGCGCAGGAAATTCCGAAACCTGCACTCAAAGAATATGAACGCGCCCAGAAGAATCTGAAAAATAGTAAAACAGATGAGGCTATTGTTGACTTAAAGAAAGCCATTGAACTATTCCCTGACTTTTACGATGCAATGGAGTTACTTGGCATCGGGTACATCAAAAAGGGACAATATGATTTAGCCTTGCCATTATTCGCTCACGCCATTGAAATAAATAAGCGTAGTACAAAATGCCACTATGGGCTTGGAGTCGCCTATCTCAAAATTAACAAATTGAATGAGGCAGTTGAGTGGCTAGAGAAAGCCGCGCAACTGGACCCAAATAGCGCCAATACACAAATGATGCTAGGTCTCGCTTATGGGACAGGCGGCATTTTTGACAAATCTGAAGCAGCACTAAAAAAAGCACTAAACCTTGGTGGCACGGCAGCAGCAGAGGCGCATTTTTACTTAGGAGGTCTTTACAACAAATTAGAGCGATACCGCGAAGCCTGGCAAGAACTGGACACTTATTTGAAAGAGGCAAAAGACCTTAATGACCCATCACAAATTAAGGCAATGATTGAGAAAATAAAAGAAAAAGATGCCTCAAAAACTGCTACAGCTTCCCTGCCAAGCAACAATTCCAACCCTCAACCTGTTGTGGAAGCTACTGCTCCTGCAAATTCCAGTGAATCCAAGCCTGTCGTAGCTGAAAACAAAACTTTAACTTTTGCCCCAGTGCCGCCACTTGCTCCTGAGTTTATCGAATTGCTCCGCCGGAGCAATATAAACGGAGGCCTGATGCACCGAAAATTACTTAACTTCACTTATCTCTTGAAAAAAACCAAACGTACTCTGAACGAACACGGGAAATCAGTTGGTACGCAGGAACAGGTATTCGAAGCGTATCCAATTCGTGGCGAACATGTTCTCATTAAGCTCAGTACGAACCGCATCGCCTCAAAATACGTGTCAGATGAACGCAGACGGGCAGTAAAAGAGCTTGAAGAGGCAGAGCGCAACCGAGTAGATAAAACGGTTACTCAAAATAGTATTAACAACGAGGCTGAGGGCTATATCGCCGCTGGCATTACTGGAATATTTCAGGGAAAACCATCTTATATTTCTATTGATGTTTCCACTATATTGAAATCCTGCGAATTCTTTTCTCCGCGTACTGAGCAAATTTCCAATCGCCCGACCATAGTGATTAGCTTTCGTCCACGTACTGGAATGAATTTAGCTGCCAAGCATGCTTATATCGCCAGGATAGTGGGAACAATTTGGATTGATCAGGAAGACAAAGTCATTACTCGCGTTGAAGGCTGGCCCGCCACAAAGGGAGCTTTTGACCTTCTTCAATCCACGGCTCCACGCAGTGAGGCATCCTTGATTTACCAACAAGAACGACAAACCGATGGACTTTGGTTTCCAACTTTGATTCGACTCAATGCTGATGGAAATTTCGATTTATTTGACGGATTAAATTGGGAAGTAATCTTTGAATTCAGTAAATATCAACGCTTTAATACCAGCTCTGAAGACTTGAAAGTTAAGCCTTCAGACAAACAGCATTGATCGTTTGAATCGGCATCGGGACTCGTTGTTTACGATGGAAAGGAGCTTATGAGAAGGCCAATTCTATTATTACTATTTTTATTACTTAGTTCATTACTAATACAAAAATTCATTATAGTCGGTTCTGTGCGTGACACATCTGGGCGTACGGTCGGAGGAGTACGTGTATCTGTGGTGGATGAAAACTTCCAGCCTATCCGCACGATTTTCGTGGATTCAGGCGGGCAGTTTTTTGTCCGAGGCCTAAGCCCAGGGCGTTACCAGTTTCGTGTTGAGACAGCTGGAACCCCCTATCAAGAGCAGGATACAGGTTGGATTGAGTTGCAAGCAATACGCGTGCGACCTGGTGGAACTGAGCAGTTTCCATTAGATTTCGTACTAAAACTTAGACCTAACAAAGAAACCATCAAACGTGGTGGGGGAAATGTGTTTATTCAGGAAGTCCCGGCAACGGCGCGTACAGAATATCAACGCGCAGTTAAATTATTCCAGGCGCAAAAAAACGAAGCAGGGCTGGCAGCGCTAAACAAATCAATCCAGCTTTTTCCAGACTATTTTGATGCATTAGAAACCCTGGGTATACAATTGGTCAAAAATGGTAGCTTTACGCTGGCACTGCCGCTGTTACAACGAGCAATTGCAATTAATCCACGGGCTGCAAAAAGTTTCTATTCGCTTGGCGTAGCTCATCTAAAAATTAACCAGTACAAAGAAGCAATTGAGTCATTAAATAAAGCCGCCGAATTTGACATAACTAACGCTAATACGCAGATGATGCTGGGCATTTCTTATGGATACAACCACCAATTGGCAGAAGCGGAGACTGCATTCAAACGCGCACTACAATTAGGTGGCGAAGCGGTCGCAGAAGCCCATTTTTATTTAGCGGGCGTTTATGACAAACAAAATAGATTCGATGTGGCAGCAGATGAATTAGAGGTATACCTCAAACAAGCAAGAGATATTAAAGACAGGGCAAAAGTGAAAGACATGATTCAAAAGTTGCGGGAGAAGGCAAAAGTGAAAACCATCCAGTAAACATTTATCGCTCAAAAAATATCCACATAAAAATTCGGGCTGCCCATTCTGCCTGAATGAGCAGCCCTTCGATTTTCAGTTCGTTGCTTTGGATGAATCTTAGAACATCAAACGCATACCAATACGAACTTCACGAATACCTTGATAGGAACTCGGTAGACCGTAAATGACGTTAAGTGCGGGTGAAGCACCAGCAATAGGATTGACCAGTTTCGTAGCGTCAAACCCATTGTAGCTGAATGCTGAAAGCGGGATGCTTCCATTACGATTCAGTCTGGTGGTGTTATTGATGACCGCAGCCTGATTGAACAGGTTGATGACGTTAATATCAAACTTCGCTTTGACGCGTTCACCCAAATTGATAGTGTGAGCCAGCATCGCATCTGTTTGCGTCAATGTCGGGGTACGACCAAGATCGCCACGACCATTATAGAAGACAGGAACGATTACTGTAACTTCAGAGCTAAGCGGCGTACCACTGTAAGCAAGCTGGTTCAGCGAAATCAATGTCGTTCCGCCTTTGCCCCAGGGTTGTTCATAATTTAAGAACATTTTGAAGGTATGGGGACGATCTGTCGCCAATAAACCATAAACGTTCTTACCTTTGCCATCAAAGTTGCCAAAGTTTAAGTCAAATGCACGACTAACGTTTGGATCAGAACGCCCGTTCTCATCCGAGTTCGCTAACCCTGCCCAGTTGCCCCACAAACGGCTGTAGGTGTAGGAAAAATTGTAATTCAAGCGCTTCAACAAACCTTCACTGAAACGTCCGTCAACGCGAAACTCAACACCGTCGTAATTACGAACGGCGCGCGGGGTGTATGGCTGACCGTTTGGAGCTTTAAATTTGTCGGCATCGGTTTGACCGAAACCAGGATTACCAATTGTGTAAACTTCACTTTCATTGGCATCCAAAACGCCGATGTCTTCGATACCGCGAACCAAACGGCTTCTGGTATAAGCTACAGAAGCAATCAATCCAGGTCTGAATTCATGTTCCAAAGCAACTGCGTATTGACGCGAAGACATTGGTTTGATGTCGGGATCAATACCATCAAGCTGGCCCTGGGCATTGATCGGTATAGTGCGGTTATCAATATCAATGATTTCTTTGCCACTGCCAGCTAAAACGGCAGGGTTGGCTTTGGAAAGTTTGCCAATGTCAGGATCATTGAGCGGATATACGTGATCATGCCAGTAGTCACCGCCGAACGAACCACGGGCAAGTTCATACTTCATCAAGTCAAAGTACTGCCCATAGCTGGCACGGAACTTCCATTTGCCATCGCCACGAATGTCCCAGGCACCGCCAATGAGGGGAGCAATCTTATCACCCCAACCAAAACTAATCGGATTGGGAACTTTCTTGCCAGCAACTTCCTTGACGTATGGTGGGAGGAATTCATTTTCAAAACGAACACCCGCGTTGATCGTAATGTTCTTGCGAATATGCCATCCATCCTGAATAAAATAGCCCTGATTGCGGCTACTGACTTGTGCATTATGGCGAACACCATCCTGGTAAGTGTAATATCCATAAGTACCCTTGGCATTTACAATACTGCCGCGAGTGAAGCCCTCACCCCAGTTGAAGTTAAAACGACCATTGATGTAATCGTCATTCACGTCATTGCTGAGGCGATTGAGTGCATAGCCACCCTTTAAGCTATGCTGCTGGCCAAACAAATGGGTAATATAGGAAGCATTTAAATAGACGTTATTACGAGTAGTGATGTCTTTCAATACTAAGAACGTTGAAGAGACATTTTGGAAGCTCCCAGCTTGTTGCCATTGGGTGGGAACACCTGTAATACCAGTCGAAGGGGTATTAAAGACATATAGGGGAGCACTCGGCTTACCATATGTATTGCCTTTGTCATTAAGGTATTTATAACCATAACGGGCTTCCAAAATCAGCTTTGAAGTCGGCGTGTAAACAACCGACGCGGTATAGTTAGAGGCAGGCGTGTAACCACCCTGCGTTGAAAAATCGCTTGTTGGTGGTGCAACACGAGGATCAGTTCCTGTCAGGAGTCCAATAGTTTTTACAGGATTCCAGAAGTAGGATGTATTGATCTGAATTTTTTGCGTTGGAGCGTAATCAACACGCACTACGCCATAATGACGAATAGTACGGTTAGTTGTCGTTTTCGTACCGACGAGGAAAGGAATCGTTCTTTCTGTACGACTTGCTTCACCTGAATAACCAGTGAAGAAGTTCAAGCGTTGTTTGATGATTGGACCACCAAACGTAAAGCCAGGGTAGAAAGTGCGGTACTCGTCCTCTTTAGAACGGAAAAATTCCGCAACCTTCGGGTCAGCCGCAGTACGCTGCCAAAATCCACGTCCCCGTGAATTCAAGCCAGCGTTAGTGAATTGTAACCAACCTTCACCGTGATATTCGTCGGAGCCACCTTTGCTTACAACGTTTATGACACCACCCAACGTTCCACCATATTCAGCTTCAAAACCTGCTGTCTTAACCTGAACTTCGCGCAAGAATTCAAAAGGGATAGAGTCTTGACGACCGAGTGAACCATTACGAACGTTGGTAACTTCGACGCCATCAATGACAAAGGTGTTTTCCGAACCACTCGCACCATTAACAGAAAATCCACCCACGCCTGCGTTACCCGCTTTAGGCTCAGCTCTAACGCCAGGTGCAACAACCAATAAGGAGTGAAAGTTGCGACCTTTTGGCGATTTGTCGATAAACTCCTGAGTAATATTGGTCGCAGCCTTACTAGAACTCACGTCGATTGTATCGCCGCCAGCCGTGATTGTAACGGCTTCAGAAATGTTTCCCGCCGTCAGCGTAACGTCAACGTTACTGGCATAACCCAAGACGACTTTGACTTCTTCGTTCTTGACGGTCTTGAAATTAGTCTGAGCCACTGTCACGGTATAACTCCCGGCAGGTACCTTCGGGAATAAGTATGTTCCCTGATTATCGGTGGTAGCGTCAAGCGACCGTACCAGACCAGAACCAGTTAAGGTTACTTTAGCACCAGGTACGACAGCACCTGAGGGGTCTTTGACTGATCCTTGTACACTTCCGGTGTTTTCTTGCGCAAAGGCTGCAAGTGAAACCAGAAGGCTACAACAAAGCACAGTCCAAGCATTCTTCATAAAGCTTGTGAATGTTGATTTCATGTAAATCCTCCAAAAAGAGAGTTAATATTTGGCAACCGCCAGACGGTTATTTCTACAGTTACCACTCATAAGTTACGTATTGAATTT
>JAYVRW010000100.1:0-26083 GCA_043775925.1 Blastocatellia bacterium | reverse complement strand
GTATCAGTTGTAATTCCTTGCGCAGAAAATTGGGCGTTAACAGCCAAGCCTCCATCTCCAGAACTCGCGCACGTTCCGTTTCCGGCTACCCTCGAAATAATACCTTGTGGAGAAACTTTCCGAATTCGACAAGTTTCAGAAATGTAGAGGTTCCCCTGCTGATCTACTGCCAAATCATGTGGGAACATCGTGGCAGAAAGTGCAGGTCCTTCGTCTCCACTCCCTCCGCTTGCTCCGGTTCCGGCGTACGCGTTGATAATCTGATCCGAGATAAGGTTTATTGTTATTGTGGCTGTACCGATATTCCCGCTCTCATCATTAGCCAAAATCGTTAACAGATTTACGCCCGTTTTTAAATTAAAGACTGAAGCTGTCCATTGATTGCCGGTTACATAAATTTGATCCGAAAATCCCCGATTATTTTCCCATCGCATTGTTGTAACTTTTCCAGCATCAGACACAGTACCAGTAATCGTTATGCTGGTTTCGTTGACTTGAAAAGTTCCATTCGTACTCGGTGCAGTAATTTGAACAACTGGTGCTTGACGATCAATTTTCCCAGCTTGCGTAATTGTAAGGCTTTTGTCTGCGACCGAAACTGTCCCAACCCTTGTGACTAAAGTATTGTTCGCGGAAACGGCAAAACTAACCGCACCATTCCCGTTGCCAGCACTACCAGCATTAATGCTGATCCACCCAACATTACTGGCCGAAGTCCAACCGCAATTGGTTGAATTACTAACATTGACGTTGCCGCTGCCACCTGTGGCATCAAAATTCTGACTAACACGAGAAAGACTAAAACTACAATTTTTTGCGCCGAGTGAAACCTTCCAAACACCACGACCATGTGTGAAGGCGTACAGTGAACTAACTCCGCTAACTGTATTAATTGCTATAAATTCGACTGGCGTATTAGCAAATCCAGTATTCTCAATTGCCCAACTCCCCCCATTATTCGTCGTTACGAACACACCTAAATCTGTCCCGACAAATAATCGTGCGGGATTTGTCGAATCAACGACGAGACTGTGTACCGGAATATCAGGGAGCGCACTTGTACCGCTACCATCAATTGCAGACCAACTATTTCCACCGTTAAGGCTCTTCCATACATGATTTCCGCCAAAGGTAGAATAGGTAGCAAAAATCGTTTGCTTGTTCGTGGGATCAATTGCAACAGAAGAAACAAATCCGCTGCGTGGAGTGGATATTGACCAATTCGGAGCACTCATTGCAGCATCGCTGAATTGAATATTTCCTGAAGTTGATCCAACTACGACAAAATTTGAATCTAAAGATGCAACAGTAATTGCAGAAACAGAACCACCAGCAGAAAGATTCGCTCTCGACCAATTCGCCCCACCGTTGCTTGAAGTCCACAACACTCTTCCCCCCGTCCACATCCGCTGCGGATCGCTCGGATCAATCGCCAATGGAGCAATAAACAATGACGTATCGCTAATTCCAAATGTCGCGCCTCCCCATGTTTTTCCGCCATCGGTGGATTTTCTAAAATTCCCTCCCGGCGTCGAAGAATACAAAATATTTGGATTCGTCGGATCAATCGCGACATAGCCGCCGTCGCCGCCGTAGATTTCTTTCCATCCGTTGACTCCGGCGGTGTCGGTTCCAAGCAACGTGCCGTTGTCCTGTGCGCCTCCGAAGTAACTTTTGCCGTCGGGGAAAACTGCGCCGTGATAGAACTGCGTGACGCCATAATTATTATTCAGCGAAGTCCAATGCACCGAAGTGTTCGCCGGATTGCAGGTCGCCTGCGATCCAACGGCAAGATTGGCACGGGCATCGTCCGTCCGCGAAAGGCCTCCGTCGCTGCCGACGAACATTTGTTTATTACTGCTGCCGTTGTAGTTGGGATGAAAAACAATGATGTGATTATCGGCGTGGGAGAAGGCCGGATCGGTCGGCTCAGCCCACCAGTACGAAGCCAAGCCCCAATTTCTGCCGCCATCGTCGGAGCGAAATAAATCAATGCCGCCAACCCAGACACGATTTTCATCCGTCGGATCAACTGCGATTGCCATATCGTAATCACCCTGACTGTAAAAATTATTCGGCGCAAAAGCACAATCGGCGTAGCTCGCTGCCAGCGGGTTCGTGAACAACAAGGTATTTAATTTTACCGGGTCAGAATTGCGTACCTGCGTCGTCCACGTACCGGAATCTCCGCTTGCATTAGAACGCCAAACGGCGTGCAATCCGTACTGATAATTTCCGCGTAAGTTCGTCGAAGCGACTGCATAAACTACATTCGGATTTGAGGGAGAAATCGCCATCGCGGCGCGTTCCATCCCACTTTCTGAATAAACATTCGTCCAGCTTCCACCCGCTGTTGACGCATTATCATTGCGGAAAATCTTTGCCTCAGCACTACCACCGTTACTGGATGCGGCGAACAAATAATCAGTGGATTTGTCCTTGCGAATGACTAAATCCGTACAGCCCAGACCACCCGAAGCAACCAGAACATTTTCCCAGCCTGTGCCGCCATTGATTGATCGCCAGACACCGCTTTTCGTCGCGACATAAATATTATTGGAGTTGTTATGGCTGACGATGATGTCATTCACATAATAAAAATCAGCGGTATCAGTGCTCGCCATTCTCGTCCAGTTCGCACCTGCGTCTACGGACTTAAAAATTCCGGCACCGTGCAATCCATCGCCGTTGTAATAGCCTTCGCCCGTCCCTGCGTAAATCACATTTGGATTCGCCGGATCAAACGCCAAGGCACTGACTGCGATGTTCGGCAACAGGTCTCCGACCGGAGTCCAGTTCGCACCACCATTAATAGTTTTCCAGACGCCGCCCGCGACACCTGCGGCGTATATAATGGCTGGCGTCGTCGGATGAATAATCAAGGCTCGCGTGCGACCACCAATATTTCCAGGGCCAAGTGGAGTCCAATTCCCCAGCGCTTCAATATTTGCCTCACGCTGCGCGCCGCTTTGCATTTCCGCTCGTGAAGGCAGGAAGCGGTTTTCAGCAGATGAATACTGACGCATCGTCTGCATCTGCTCTTTGGCTCGCAAATATTTTTCGACGGGGATTTCTGTTTCGCCGACGGGGACGCGCTTCAGCTTATAAAATTCCGCTGCTTCACGCGGCTGATCGTAGCGTTCGTGCGCCTCGCGCCGTTCACGCATTTCAGCGATTTCTTCCGCCAATTTTTCTTTGATGCGCTCATGATTGATGACAGTTTTTGCTTCCTGTTTGGCAGGAGCTTGTTTCTTTTTGGTTTGCGCGAGCCTGGCATTTTTTGGACACGCCGAGAACAATAAAGAAACTACGACGAGACAGAGAACGAGGGAGATTTTCTTTTTCATACTAAAACCAATGAATCGCTTGCTGAAGAACGTAGAGCTGAGAAAAATTATGGCGAGCTGGAATTTTACTGGTTGAGAAAGGGCTATGTCAATGACGCTTTTCAATTAGCCTGTTGTTCCCAATGATCCAAAATCAATGTCCCCAATTCCCAGGACACTACAT
The DNA here is from genome assembly GCA_043775925.1 of Blastocatellia bacterium. Lineage (GTDB taxonomy): Bacteria > Acidobacteriota > Blastocatellia > RBC074 > RBC074 > JAFDVL01. The sequence continues at coordinate 22,573 of JAYVRW010000100.1, read as the reverse complement.
TGTTCCCGCCAGTTTTCCGCTGTCAGAGTGCCATCGGAAAACTGCCGGATCACGCCAAATGGTTCAATCACAATCCCATCTTTTTCCAATCGTACCGGCTCACCGGGAAGGGATTTCACAGTAGCTCCGGCACGATGCAACGCGACGGCTAAGGCTGAACCCGCCAATCCAATGGCTTTCTGTTCGACTTCTTCATCACTTGGCAGAAGTTGCCCCTTCTTCGTCAGACGTTTGCCCAACCCAAGTAAATTTCCTGTCCAATCAGGAAATTGATTCGCAGTGAAACCGCTCAACTCTGCCTGATTTTCCTGACATTGCTGTTCCCAAATTGGAATGAAAACGCGCTCTCCGGTTTCCTCCCAGGCTAACGGTTTTAGTGCAGCGACACTACTCGAAGAATCAAACATAAAGTTGAAAAGTTCGGTTTCCAATGTTTGCAAATCATTGAATAACGTCACCGCCGCTTCCTGTGTTGGCGCTTGCCCGTTAGCATAATCCGGCAAAGTCGAAATTGCTGACAGCCGTTCACGCAGCGGTGGGTGCGTATCATACGGATCGGTCTGCCCCTCCTTCATTTCAGATTCCAGGGCTTTATCCAGAACTTCGTTAATTTCGGGAGTGTTGAGAAACTGCGTAAACCCGTTCACAAATGGAGGACGGTAGCCTGCATTCAAGACAGGCGCGACTTCGACATGCCAATAATAGTTATACGCATCACCGCCGCCATGCACCAGTTTTAAGCCGTCGCCTAAAGGTTTCGCGCCGACAGCTTTCGCGGCTAACGCATCCGCTGTAAATTCCTGCTGCCGCGAAATCCCGTGCGTAATTCGCATAAACATATTGCCGTACCAGACAAACGGCTTTTGCAACATTGAGCTTCTTTCTGCAATGCCATTCACGGTACGAACTATCGCTGAACGTGTTTTGTAAATCCACGGGCCAAGTTTGGTATCACCACCGTAGTAATGCCCGAATTCGTGTGCCAACACCGCGCGCAATTCTGAGCGCGACAAAAGTTGTAAGAGTGGCAGCCCTAAGCCCATCACACGACGGCTGCCAAAACCCATCACGCCTCCGCGTTGTGCCACCCACGCATTGACTTCCGGCACGAGGTAAACTTCGGCTGGCATTTCCTGCCCGACGGACTTGGCAATATTTGTAATTTCCTGAAAAAGTCGTGGATGCTGATCCGCCGTCAGCGCTGGCCCCGGTGCGTCAAAACGATCAGGACGCGGAACCAGCGACCATAAAATCACGCCTGCCGAAGCCACGCAAAAAAATGTTAGCTGTGTATTCACTCTCCCAATTGCCAACCAGATGCCATACGGGATGAATAATAATCCTGAAGCCATTATCAATCCCAAGAGATAGAATCCGATCATTAAAAGGATGGCTAAGACAGCGCGACGTGCGAGTGAAGGCGATGTTGTCATTAATTATAACTCCAGAAAAGCTTCGTCAGCAGGCTGAAAAACTTTATGATGCTGAGCTTTATCAATGGCCAATTCCAGGCAGAATTTACGGAAGCTATAGGTGTTCAAGAAAAGCTGGAAATTGGCAACGCGCTGACGTAAGCGTTTTGTCTGACTACCCGAATGAAGTGTACTGAGATTTCTGAGCTGAGGTCAATGATTAATTCTATTATTGAAAAAGGATGAAGCCAAAACTTCGCCCTTCATCATTCGATTTTTCATTCGCTTAATCTCTCTTCGCCACCAATTTCCCGCCGACATAAGCGAATGGAAGATAAGCGCCAACTAAATCCAGAACAACAAACCAAGTCGGTGCCGGAATCATATACACCGCAGCAATACCGCCCAAGAGAGAAAATATCCCGATTCCGATGGTAATTTTCATCTGATGGTTCGCAGCGATCAAAGCAGCTACTAATGCACTGACCAGGGTTCCGAGAGCATGCGCTAAAAACGGGAACAGAAAATGTTTCGGTTCTAACAGAGGCATTGACGCTTTCAATCCTTCCACCGTCGTCAGGTCTGCTCCGCTCGGCGGCGGAATGATCTTGCCGCTGATGGCAATGAGCGACATATTGACGAGAATGAAATCTTCCCTAGCCTCTAACCTCTCGCCCCCTTATAATCCACTTTACAATTACGCCCTTACGATGTGCGGGCTTCTGCATTTTATTAATTTCCTGAAAGGTGTTGGAATTTTCCTTTAGCAATGAATCAACGTCATTATCATTTAATCGGAGTGTGTGGCACGGCGATGGCTTCGCTGGCGGGGATGCTCAAGGCGCAGGGGTATCGCGTCACGGGTTCGGACAAGGCGTTTTATCCGCCGATGTCGGATGAATTAATCAAGCTCGGCATTGAAACATTTGTCGGTTTCGACAAGCAGAATTTAGAGCCTGCGCCTGATGTCATAGTCGTGGGCAATGCGACTTCGCGGGGCAATGTCGAAATTGAATACGTGCTGAATCACAAGTTGAATTACGCTTCGATGGCGGAGGTCGTGCGCGAAAATTTTATTCGTGGCAGGCATTCTGTAGTCGTAGCCGGAACGCACGGCAAGACGACTACGACTTCGATTCTGGCGTGGGTGATGGAAGTCGGAAAGCTTGCCCCATCATTCTTGATCGGCGGCGTAGCGGAAAATTTCGGCTCCAGTTTTAAGGTTACAGATTCAAAATATTTTGCGATTGAAGGCGACGAATACGATACGGCTTTTTGGGATAAACGCCCAAAATTTCTGAGTTATTTACCGGAAACGGTGATTCTGAACAACATCGAATTCGATCACGCGGACATTTACGAAAACCTCGAAGCCGTCAAAAAACAATTTCGTTTGTTGGTCAATTTGATCCCGAATGGCGGAAGTTTGATCGCGGGCTGGGATTCGCCCGTCGTGCGCGAAATCGTGACAAAACCAATTGCTCCGCAAGGCGTGTGGTGTCCGATTGAAACGTTTGGCATTGATGACGGTGAAGCCAAATGGAGCGCGAGCAACATTGAATTCACGCCCGAAGAAACAATTTTTGCTGTGACCTGTGAAGGCAAAGAATTAATGAAAATTCGCACGCCGCTCGCGGGCAAATACAATATCCGAAATTGTCTGGCAGTGATTGCGACGGCTGAAATTCTGGGCATTGATCGCAAGCTGACGGCGGAGGCGCTGGCGACATTCAAGAGCGTCAAGCGGCGGATGCAGGTACGCGGCGTAGTCAATGGCATCACGGTGATTGATGACTTCGCGCATCACCCGACGGCGATTAAGGAAACACTGGAAGGCGTGAAGCAAAAATACCCGAAGAACCGAATTGTCGCCGTCTTCGAGCCGCGTTCGTGGACGACCCGCAAAAAGATTTTTCAGGACGAATACCCGAAGTCATTCGCGCCTGCGGACTACGTGATTCTCGCACCAATTTTTGAAGCGCATCGCCTCGCCGCAGACGATCAATTATCCGTTCCGCAAATCATCGAAGATTTACGCGTACAAGGAAAAATTGCTCATGAAATCGGAGGCGAAGACTCCAACGTGAGTGCCGACGCCATCGTCAAACATCTCGCGCCGGAACTGCGGAGCGGCGATGTCGTGATGATTATGTCGAATGGCGGATTCGGCGGAATTCATCAGAAGTTGCTGGATACTATCAAATAGCATTTGAAGATAAAGATGACTAAAATTTCTACTAAAATAAATAAAATGAAAAAGCGAGGGATAGGGATGCCTGAAATAGCTACTGATATAGCTTGTGGTGATTGTTTAGCAGTTCTCAAGGGTTACGAAGATAATAAATTCGATCTGATTATTACGTCACCTCCTTACGCCGATAGCCGTGATAAGACTTATGGCGGAATAAAGCCTGATGATTATGTGGAATGGTTTCTGCCTCGTTCGGAAGAGTTTCTTCGTGTGCTCCAACCGACCGGAACGTTCATTCTGAACATTAAAGAAAAAGTTGTTAATAGTGAGCGCCATACCTATGTTCTGGAATTGATCTTAGCTTTGCGTAAACAAGGCTGGCTCTGGACGGAAGAGTACATGTGGCATAAGAAAAACTCTTATCCGGGGAAATGGCCAAATCGTTTTCGTGATGGTTGGGAAAGATGCCTACAGTTCAATAAGCAAAAGAAATTTAAGATGTATCAGGATGAAGTTCGAGTACCGATGGGAAATTGGGCCAATACGCGCCTGAAATCATTAGGGAAAAATGATGTGGTCAGATTTGATTCTCAAGTTGGAAGCGGGTTTGGAAAAAACATCGCCAATTGGGTAGATCGTGAATTGGCTTTTCCTGACAATGTTTTACATTTAGCGACTGAAACGGGGAATAAAAAACACAGCGCCGCTTTTCCTCGTGCCTTACCAGAATGGTTTATCAAGCTTTTTACCGAGACAGGCGATTGGGTTTTGGATCCGTTTGCTGGTTCAGGAACTACTAACGAAGTTGCCTCAAAATTATGGAGAAACTCAGTTGGAATAGAGGTCTTGCTGGAATATTGCGAACTGGCAAGAGCCAGAATAACAAAGAAGGACGTAATTCTTTTTGATGAGGCGAACGGTAATGGTACAAGTCACAAAACAGCAAATAACGGAATACATTGAAAAGAACATTCAAACCTTCCATGAGCGTCGGTTGGAAAATCTTTCTAGGCTGAAATTAATGAATGTGCTGAAAAAGAAAAATCCTTACCTTTTTAAAGCCAAAAACATTAACACCGCGCAGGATTTGGTCGAAGGTATTCTATCTGCTCATCTTTCTTCACAGGAAGAAGGAATCTTTGGAAACTTTCTTGAAGGCCTGGCTATTTATGTTTGTGGAATTGCACATAACGGTCGCAAATCTTCTGCTGAAGGAATTGATCTTGAAGTTGAGATGGATGGTGTCTATTACATTGTAACAATTAAATCTGGTCCAAATTGGGGTAACAGTAGTCAAATCAATAAAATGAAAGATTCGTTTATAAAAGCCACTCGAATCTTGCGCACAAGCGGGCACCAAATCAATGTTATTGCTGTCAATGGGTGTTGTTATGGTCGTGAAGGTAATGAAGACAAAGGCGGGTATTTAAAGTTATGTGGAGAAGCTTTTTGGACTTTTGTTTCAGGGCAATCATCGTTATATCTTGAAATAGTTGAACCGTTAGGGCATCAGGCAAAGGAGCGAAATGTGAGCTTTCAATTAGAATATGAAAAGGTTTTGAATAAGTTCACTAAAGAGTTTCTTGATAGGTTTTGTAGCGAAGATGGGTCAATAAAGTGGGAAGAAATTGTCGCAATAAATTCTGGAAAAGCTCTTCCCAAAGTTCCACTGCAAAAGAAAGAAAAATAATTGTGTTTGAAGATTGGACTTAAAACAATCAAAGTTTATTAACCAAATTTCCTGGGGAGAAATTATGAAGACAGTAAAAAATACACTTTTCCTTTTGTTGCTGATTGCATTACCGGCAATCGCACAACGACAAACCACGACTACACGCAAACCTGCGACGCCTGTGCCTGCTGCTCCGGCGAAAGCGGCTCCGGCGGAACCGGAAACCGTGAATGATTTGAAGCTTAAGTCGCGGATGGAAATGCAGGGGCTTAATATTGATTCCACTGTGTTCATCAAAGGCGAACGCGAGCGTACTGAGCAGGCTTTGCCGGGGATGAATCTGCAAATGGTGACGATTAAGGAATGTGATTTGCGGCGCGATATTCAAATTAATGACAACGCAAAGGTCTATAAAATTAGCCCGTATGCGGAACGGCGGGCTGCGACTCCAGCGCCAAAAACTTCGCCTGCTACTCCGCCACCGCCTCCTACCAATACGCCGACGCGCAAGGGTGGAATTGTCACGATCAATGTGACGATGACGGATACGGGGGAGCGCAAGGACATGTTTGGCTATCAGGCGCGGCATTTGAAAATGGCGATGAGTTATGAGGCTTCGCCAGATGCCTGTTCCAAGGCGAAAATGCGGATGGAAACAGATGGCTGGTATATCAATTTCCGTAGTAATTTTAGCTGCGAAGAAGAGCTTGTCCCGCGTCAGGCGATGGAACGCGGACAACGCTCCAAGCCGGATTGCGTAGACGAATTCCGCTACAACATGAAGGGCAATGTGAAAATTGGCTACCCGGCGGATGTGACGACTACGATCTTTGGTGACGATGGAAAAAATATGATTATGCGCCAGCAGATTTTAGAACTGTCACGCGCCAAATTGGATCAGGCTTTGTTTGAAATTCCGGCGGGGTATCAGGAAGGTGATCCGTATTCGATGAAGGCGATGATGGGCGGCGTGAATCTTGGTTCAATCGGGAAAATGGCAGAGGATGCGTCGCGTCGCCAAAATTCGGCGACCTCTTCTGTCGGCGCAAAAAAAGCGGGTACGGTACGCCTTGGCATTGTGCAGCCTTCCGCCAAAATCGGATCGAATGATGTGAGTGAAGGAATTCGCAGCACGCTGATGAGGTACATCAACGGTGGGGCTTCGCTAGAAGTTGTGCCGTTGTCATCGTCAAGTGAAGCTTCGTCGAAGCAGTGCGATTTTGTGATGACTTCGACTCTTGTTCATACACCGGGCAAGAGCGGTGGAGGCTTGGGCGGATTTATGAAAAAAGCGGCTTCGGTCGGTGGGCAGATCGCTTCGGGAACGATAGGCAGCGGTTCGTCTTCGCCACAATCGGCGGCAGATGCTTCTTCAGGAATCAAAGCGAAAGACGAAGTGAGTTATGATTATCAGGTCACGCGAGTTGACGGATCATCCGTGGCATCTAATTCACAAAAACGCAAAGCCAATTCCGATGGTGAAGACGTGATTTCGCCGCTGCTTTCACAGGTCGCGGGCGAGGTGATGCGGGCTGTTTTGAAGAAGTAGTTGGGTATTTTAGACAGGATTGACAAGATTTATTTCAAGATTTTCAGGATAGATAAAATTAAAAAATATTCTTGTTAATCCTGAAAAAATCCTGTCAATCCTGTCTAAAAATACTTCATGTACAGAAAGAAATTATGCAAAAAATATTTTTATCAATTGCAGCATTCAGTTTGATTTTATTGTTTAGTTCCTCCACCTCAGCGCAAACAACAGGCACGATGCAGCGGGATGAAACGTTTGTTGTCGAGTATTACTACAAAGTAAAATGGGGCTTCACCGATGAGTTTTTGCGGCTCTTCAAAAAGAACCATTTGCCTGTGCTAAAAAAGCAAATTGAGATGGGGCGCATGACGCGGGTCAAAGTTGAAAAGCCGCGTTATCACGCGACAGAAGATGGTCGTTGGGATTTTCGGGTGACGATTGTTTTTAAGAATGCGGCGACGGCTTTTGCGCCAAGTCCTGAAGAAGAAATCCAGAAGCAGTTGTACCCCGATCAGGAAACTTTTAAGAAGGAAGAGCAGCGCAGGTTTGAGATTTTAATTTCTCATTGGGATGTGCCGCTGGCAACTGTTCCGGTGGAGTAGTTTTTGCAGAAGCCCGCACGCAGTAAGGGCGTCAGTACTCATCTCGACATTGCAATTTGTTTCCAAACTGTTTCAAATGTGAAGGCGCCCTTACGGCGTACGAGCTTCTGCATTAATTCATGTTTCTATCACGCCTCGAAGCAATCAATTTTCGTAACCTCTCTGGTGCGCTGGATTTTTCGCCGGGACTCAATGTCATTTACGGACGCAATGCGCAGGGCAAGACGAATTGGCTGGAAGCGATTTATCTGCTCGGCACGACCAAATCTTTCAAGACAGCTCAGCCCAAAGAAGCCATTAATTTTAAGCCCGAAGAATTCAAATCCGATGAGGCGATTTTGCGCGGCTCCGTTCAACTTGGAGAGTACAACCGCGACATTCAATTGCTCATCACCAAAACTACGAAGCAGACTTTTGTCAATGGAAGAAAGGAAGCGATTGTCCGATATTTGGGCATCCTTGATGCGATAGCTTTTACGGCTGATGATTTAGAAGTCATTCGCGGCGGTCCTGAAAATCGGCGCCGATTTATAGATCGTGGACTGGTCGCTACGATTCCGTCGTATTTGAATACGCTATCGGAATACAACCGAGTTCTGAAACAGAAAAATATCCTGTTGCGTTCGGCTTCAGATGCCGATGAGCCATTAAAATTCCTGCCCATGATTGAGCCGTGGAACGATCAGTTAGTTGCGTTCGGAACTGAAATTCATCAGGCACGGAGCGGCTATGTCGAAAAGCTCAGAGCGGCATTGCGTCCACAGCTTTTTCAGCAGGAATCTATTACGGTTCGCTATAAATCTTCATTGGAAGGAAAAGGCGATTTGAACGAGTATGCGGCGTTGATGCGGGAGCGGTTGGAGCATCATTGGCAGAATGAGGTCAGAACGGGCTATTCGTTGGTGGGGCCGCACCGAGATGATGTGGAGATTTTGTTTGATGGGTACGACATATCGCGGTTTGGCAGCTCTGGTCAGCAGCGATCCGCCCTGCTGATACTTGATCTTGCGCAGCTAGTGGTTTACCATGACGTGTTAGAAGATTACCCAGTTTTTATACTTGATGACATAGATGCCGAGCTTGACCGAAACCGCATTGAAATCCTGCTCGACACCCTCGAAGGGAACTCACAAGTTTTCATTACAACGTCGAAACGTGCCCTCGCGCAACATTATCGCCAGCGTGCCAATACCATTGAGATTGCCGGCGGAAAAATTGCCGAAATGGTGACGGAACCGCAAGCGTAACTGTACGGAAAGAAAAGATTTAAGATATGACTGAAGGAAAAAAGAAAGCAAAAGAAGAAGTCTACGATGCCGATTCAATTAGGGAATTAGGCAACCGTGAAGCTGTTCGGTTGCGTCCTGGCATGTATGTTGGTGACAACAACGAAAATGGATTGCACCAGCTTGTCTACGAAATCGTGGACAACTCAGTGGACGAGGCGCTGGCGGGTTATTGTGACCTGATTAATGTCACCATCCATCTTGATAATTCAGTGACGGTTGAGGACAACGGACGAGGCATTCCGGTTGGACTGCATGAATCCGGTGTTTCTGCCGCTCAAATCGTGATGACCAAATTGCACGCCGGAGGAAAATTTGACAGCAATGCCTACAAGGTTTCCGGCGGTTTGCACGGAGTTGGTGCGGCTTGCGTTAACTTTCTGGCGGAATGGTTACGTCTTGAAATCAGGCGTGAAGGCGGAGTTTACGAACAGGAATATCGCACTGGAGAACCAGTCGCGCCACTGACGAAAACCGGAGTCACGACGAAAACAGGAACGAAGACGACTTTTAAAGCTGATAGTGAAATCATCACGGTGATGGAATACAGCTTTGAAAAACTCTCAGAACGATTGCGGCAGAAGGCTTTTCTCAATAAAGGCATTCGTATCACCTTGATTGACGAACGAACGGATGAAGAGAAAAGACACGATTTTTATTACGAAGGTGGCATCGCGGAATTTGTTACCCATCTCAATAAAAATAAAAGTGTCTTGCACAAAGAACCAATTTATTGCGAAAAAATCCCTGATCCAAACGACGAAAATGACCTTATCGGCATTGAAGTTTCGGTGCAATACAATGACGCCTACGATGAGCGTGTCTTCTGTTTTGCGAACAATATTCCGAATCCTGATGGCGGTACGCACTTAGCTGGATTCCGTTCAGCGCTGTCAAAAGTTATCAGCCGTTACGCGCAGAATGCGAATTTGCTGAAGGATTTCAAAGGACAATTAACCGGAGACGATTCGCGTGAAGGATTAACTGCCGTGATCTCTGTCAAAATTCCGCAACCACAATTTGAAAGCCAGACAAAGGTTAAATTGACTTCGGATGTCAAAGGCATTGTGGATTCGTTTTTGTACGAAAAACTATCGCAGTACTTTGAAGAAAATCCTTCCGTAGCCAAATCCATTGTCGGCAAAGCCGTCGAAGCTGCCCGCGCCCGTGAAGCTGCCCGCAAAGCGCGTGAAATCGTTCGCAAAGGCGCATTAAGCGGTGGCGGTCTGCCAGGAAAATTGGCAGATTGTTCTGAAAAAGACCCGGAACTTTGTGAGTTGTATTTAGTCGAAGGAGATTCTGCCGGCGGCTCAGCAAAAAATGGTCGTGACCGCAGAACGCAGGCGATTCTGCCTTTGCGCGGTAAAATCCTGAACGTCGAGAAAGCCCGCTTCGACAAAATGCTGGGACATAACGAAATCAAGGCGTTGATTACAGCCATGGGAACCGGCATTGGCAAAGACGATTTCGACATCACGAAATTGCGTTATCACAAAATCTGTTTAATGACGGATGCTGACGTTGACGGAAGTCATATCCGTACCCTTTTGCTGACATTTTTCTATCGTCAGATGCCGCAACTGCTTGAACATAAAGTTGAAACGGTTGATGAAAATGGCGTGACACATATTGAATACAAGAGCTACATTTACATCGCGCAGCCGCCGCTTTACAAAATCAAGAAAGGCAAATCGGAACGCTACATCAAAGACGAGCGTGAGATGACGCAGTACTTGATGAAAAAATCTACGGAGGACATCAAGGTCACTATCAAAGCGACCAATGAAGTCATTGACGGTGTGATGTTGACGAGACTGCTCGAAAGATTAGTCGAGTTCAATGGCTATTATGGCAAGCTGGTACGTCGCGTGCAGGAAGCGAAAATCATTGATGCTGTGCTGGAAGCGATGGGCGGCAAAGATGGTTTAATGCATCACGGGCGCAAATTGCAGACGGTCTTTAAGGATCGGGAATTGCTAGGGAAAGTCGAATCCAAAATTGCTGAAGCCGGATATTTAACCGAGCTGACTTCGGACGAAGAGCATGGGCTGTCAGAAATCGAAGTCAAATTGGAAAGCAATGGCGCCACAGTTTTGATTGATTGGGATTTGGCGACACATGTTGAATTTCAACGCGCCATCGAGCTTTACAAAACGCTGATGCCGCTGCACGTAGCTCCGTTCGTGGTCGGGGATATGGAACTTGCCACGCGTGATGAAATGCTCGAGTATATTCTCGCCCAGGGCAAAAAAGACGTTCATATTCAACGCTACAAAGGCTTGGGCGAAATGAATCCTGAGCAGCTTTGGGAAACGACGATGAATCCTGAAGTGCGGACATTGTTGCAAGTGCGAGTTGATGATGCGGTCGAAACCGATCAGATTTTTACCGTGTTAATGGGAGATCAGGTCGAGCCGCGGCGCAAATTTATTGAAGACAACGCGCTGGACGTGAAGAATCTTGACATCTAAGCTCGTCCGAAAAATTATTCAGGCATAGACAGGATTAACAAGATTGATAACAGGATTAGGTCAATAGATTCTCTAGCCCCTAATCGAAAAATAGTCGGTCAATCCTAAGAAAATCTTGTTAATCCTGTCTCGCTTAACAGCTCAAAGGAAGCCCGATGATCGCCGCAAAGTGGCAGCACAATTTTAGATTTTGGTGCTTCTTTGCGGCGTTGCTTTTTTTTGAATTCTTGTCAGGGACAGTTGTATCAAATCGCTCCCATTCCGCAAGCGTTACCCATTGAATCAGGGCAGTCAGCTTCAAATAACTTTATCGAAGTGACAGCCTCGGCGTTGCTTGATGACGACAAGGTTTTTGAACGATTCGATGCAAATTTGGTTTTGGCAGGGATCATCGCGATTGATGTAAATCTGATGAATCGTTCCAATCAATCACTGACTCCAAAGTTTGAATTGCGCGACGCGGAAGGTCGAAATTATTCGCAACTCGAATCCAAACGAGAGCTGGATCAAGTGATGAAATTTGAAGGAGTCCGCGTTTATTCAAAGCTTGGAAAGCAGGAAACGCTGGAGCAATTGGAAGCGATAGCGCTCCCGAAAAAAATGACCTTGCCCTCGCAGCAACAAAAACGCGGCGTCCTGTTTTTCAATACGAAGCGAGATGTCGCGCAACTTCATGGCTTACGGTTGATGGTGAAAGGAATCAAAGAACCAATCCAAATCAGCTTAAATTAAATAGTTAATGCATTAAGTTCTATCCCCCCTGATTATGAACCCAATTAGTAAATTCTTACTTGGCATCCGGCATTATTTGAGTGGGCTGAAACGCTTGCTGATTTATCCGAGTCTGCTGGTATTGGCGATTGTGCCTATTTTGTTGACGCTGGTAACTTTATTATTTTTTGCTGGCGGTGGAGCCTGGTTGATCGGCAGTTGGATGGGCAACCGATTTTCGTTGTCCAGCGACAGTTTAGTGGTCATGCAGGCACTGACATTTTTAATCATTATCTTTGTCACTTTGTGGATTTACCTGCCCTTGACGCGCATCTTTCTGGCTCCCATCAGTGAACAGCTCAGCGCCAAAACTTTCAAACTCCACGGAGAAATGCAGCCTTCAGACCGTGAAGTAAACTTTGCTCATGCAATGTGGGAAGGCGTCAAGCTGGTCGCGTTACAACTTATTGTCCTGGGAATGGCTTTGTTACTGAGTTTTATTTTTCCGCCGATTTCGCCAATACTTGTTTTGATTACAATTATTTTTGTCGGGATGGATTTTCTAGATGTGCCACTGTCATTGCGTGGTCTGAATACTGGTGAGAAGCTGACGTTTTACTGGAACAATCGCGCCATGTTTCTGGGTTTTAGCTTTGCTGGATATGTCATGCTTCATATCCCTCTGGTCAATGTGCTGACGCTTCCGGTGGGAATCATCGGAGGTACTATGTTAGTCATGAGAAAGATCAGCGATTGAAATTCATTTGGTCTTTGATGCGCTCCAAAAATAATTTGATTGAATTGAAAATCGTCTGGTTTAAACCTGAACCTTCCGTTATCTAATCAAAGACCAAAGACCCAAAATCAAATTCCAATGTCTATCGAAATCCCAACGGAAAGCAAGGCATTGAGCGCCGAAAATTTCGGACTCAGCAAATTCACCTGACCATCGTTGACCATCGCAAAAGCTTTACCGTCCTGCCAGAAACCGTGAGAAAAATCTGTATCAAATTCTTCACCGTCCAGCAATAACCACATATCATTCAAGTCCTGCTCAATCCGTTCGTCAACCCACTCGCGCAGTAATGAATAGGAAATTTTGGGCGGAGTCAGCGCTGTAAAGTTCTCCTCAATACTCTGAATCTGCGCTGAACCGCTGGTGAATTGGTTGTCTTTAGAATCGAAATAATAGCCCATAAATAGTTGCCTTTCGTGGAATCGGGGAAGATTTCAAAGGGCACTGATACAGATGTACGCGCAACAAATTACGTTGCCTGAACATCGGAAAAAAGCGGAGTCATTAATAAATACGATCAGCAGTAAAAATCGGATTGGAGCGAGGGGCTGCCGATCAGGAATAATTCAGGGGCTGTGTGTGTTATGGCTCAAATTATTTCAACGGATCACCGACAATATTTGTGTTGAAATGAATCCGAACTTCGTCATCTTCAATTCTGTCTTCTCCAACTAATCTACCCTTCAATGCGGGGGAAAGGGTCACAAAAAATCGTCGCGTCCCGACATCGGCTCGTAACAGGCGATTGCCTGAAGCATCTACGGCACATTCAACGATTTGACTTGGAGCAATCGTCGCTTTGTCACCAATGCCATTACTTTCGAGGATAACGGCAATTGGTTCTGAAAATTGAGCAATGTCTGATTCTTCGACCTTGGAGGTCTCAGGGGTAGACTCCGGCATCGTAGCTTCTCCTCGCAATCCAGTAATAGGTAATACAAAGCTGGCAAAATTTACAATAAGTCGAGAGGCAATTCAAGTAATCTGCGCCTGATTATAGGCATCTGGTCTCAAAGCCGGCTCTCAGCCAGAAAATCAATTTTTGACAACCAAGACTTAAACCGCATAAACTCATCGTTTATTTTGCTCCTGCCTTTTGTTTAAAGGCTGAGCGCAAACCTTGAAGGAGTTTATTTTGCCGCGCCCATTAATTGGAATTACATCTCGCCTTGATCTCGTTCCTAATAATTTTTACCTACGCCGTTATTACTCCGAAGCAGTCTGGGCTGCGGGCGGCGATCCCGTCCAAATTCCGTTAATTCCTGACGAAAATTATTTATTGTCATTGGGAAATAAACTGGATGGCTTGCTGCTTTCCGGCAGCGACAGCGATGTTGATCCAAATTATTACGGCGAAGAACCGCATCAAAAAATTGGCAGCGTGACCTTCGAGCGTGACCAGACGGATTTGATTCTTTTGCGCGTCGCCGAAGCCAGGAATATTCCTGTCTTTGGCATTTGCTTCGGCACGCAATCGCTGGCGGTTTCGCGTGGTGGAAGCTTATTTCAGGATATTCCCTCACAAGTTCCCAATGCGCTGAAGCACGCACAGGGGGAACCGTATAAGCCAATTCATCATATCAAAATCGAAGCGGATTCATTGCTCGCAAAATTAGCCGGAGCCGACTCCGCCCGTGTGAATTCCAGCCATCATCAGGCGATTAAAGAACCTGGAAAAAATCTGCGCATCACCGCCCGTGCCTACGACGGAGTGATTGAATGCGTAGAGGATACGCGCCCTGATCGCTGGGTACTCGGCGTGCAATGGCATCCCGAAATGCATTGGGATTCAGATGATTTGTCAAAGGCAATATTTAGTAAATTCGTGAATGTAACTAGCGCAAATTCACAAACACAAAAGTAGTTGATTTTCATGAATAGAAATTTACGCAACATCACAATCCTCTCACTCGGTCATGCCGTGCTGGATGCCTATTCAAGTTTTCTGATGCCGCTCCTTCCAATGCTGGCATTGAAGCTTGATCTGACTCCGGCGCAGGTTGGTTGGCTGATTCCGACGATGATGATTACTTCGTCGTTGTTCCAGCCGATTTATGGGATCGTTTCTGATCGTTATTTCAAGCGTGCGTTTGCTGTCGCGGGGCCGATTCTTGCGGCAATTTTTATTTCCAGTATTGGACTCGCCAACAGCCTTCCAGCTTTGCTGGGATTGATTATTGCGGGTGGCATTGGCATTGGTGCTTTTCATCCGCAAGGTGCAGCACTCGCGCACCGGGCGGGGAGTGAATGGAATCCAGCGCGGCAGGGATTGGTGATGTCCATCTTTTCTTCATCGGGAACAGTTGGTTACGCCCTCGGCCCGTTGATGGCGGCGATGTGCGTTTCCTGGTTTGGCTTGAACCATACTTCGTACACGATGATTTTCGGGATTGTCGCCTCGGCGTTACTCTGGATGTATTGCCCGAATTTAGAGCCGCGTGTCAAAGATGAAAATTCGCCGTCGTTGATGGAGTTACTCAAAGTCGCACGCGTTCCGCTGACAATTTTATATTTCGCGGTCGTGTTTCGCTCCGCAGTTTCGGTGAGCATTCAAAGCTATTTGCCGTTCTGGTTGAAAGACCACGGACTGGATTTGAGCAGCAGCAGTTTCATTATCGCCGGATTTATTTTCTTCGGCGGTGTCGGCGGATTCTTTGGTGGAGCCTTGGCGGATCGCCTCGGAGCGCGGCGCGTTTCAATGATTTCAGTCCTGCTGGCGACACCGATTTTATTGGGCGGATTTTTGACACACGGCGTTTTGAGCTACGCGCTGATTATGCTTGGTGGGATGTGCTTGAATTTGCCGCTGCCAATTTCCGTAGTCATGGCGCAGCGTTTAGTCCCTGGTGGAGCGAGTACAGTTTCCGCTTTAGTTATGGGCTTCGCGTGGGGCCTGGGCGCGTTATTGAATCCGATTACGGGCAAGCTCAGCGAGAAATTTGGCTTAACGAATGCGCTGGTCATCGTCGCTGTTGTCCCGTTAATTTCGGCGGCATTATTCTGGTGTTTTCCGAAGGATAAAATAATGGCGCGGAAGAAAGAAACGTACAGCGGGCTGCCAGCCCGCGTCTAAGTAGTACACCACAATTTTATTAAAAAGAACCTGAAAAACTAAGCCCACGAGCCATCTGCTCGCGCTACAAAAAATTATGGCATTTTGGAATCGTAAAAAAAGCAGTGACTTCATTTCACTAAACCTGACTGGTCCCGCAGAAGCCGAGCCGGAAATTCAAGCAGAGCCTGCGCCCGTCGTCGAAAAAATAGTCACTCCTGAACCACCAGCACCTGTAGTTTTTGTCGAAGCTGCTCCGGCTCCACTACCGATTGAAATAATTCCCCCTCCTGCGCCAATCGCCCCATCGCCCATTCTCCCCGTCGCTCCGTCTCTTACTGAAGAAGAGGAGCAAAAAGGCTTCTTCCTCCGCTTCAAAAAAGCTGTTGCCAAGACGCGTGAAAATTTCACTGAACGCATTGAAGATGTTTTCAAAGGCAAGAAGGAAATTGACGCCGATACGTTGGAGCAACTGGAAGAAATTTTGATCGGAGCCGACATTGGCGTCCAGACGACGATGGAAATTATTGAGGACGTGCGCAAGCAGGTAGACCGTCAGACGCTCAAAGAAGTAGACGAATTAAAACAGGTCATCAAGCAACACCTCATTACGATTCTGAACAAGGCGGCGAATGCTCGCGGTATCGCTTCAGAAACGGCGATTCCCGACAACATTCAGCCTTACGTGATGATGGTCGTAGGCGTCAACGGCGTCGGCAAAACAACGACCATTGGCAAGCTCGCACAACGCATCAAAGCCGAAGGAAATTCTGTCGTCATTTGCGCAGCGGATACGTTTCGCGCCGCCGCCGCCGACCAATTAGAAATCTGGGCGAACCGCGCCGGAGTCCCTTTGATCCAGCAAAAACAGGGAACTGATCCGGCGGCAGTGCTCTACGATTCGCTCAAAGCCGCCAAAGCCCGCAACGCCGACGTGTTAATTGTGGATACGGCGGGACGCCTTCACAATAAACAAAACCTGATGGCTGAATTAGAAAAAATGAAACGCGTCGCCGCCAAAGAAGTCCCCGGCGCTCCGCACGAAGTCTTGTTAGTCGTGGATGCCGTGACAGGACAAAACGGCTTGAGTCAGGCGCGAGAATTCCTGAAAGCTGCGCCCGTGACGGGACTGGTATTGACGAAACTAGACGGCACCGCGAAAGGTGGAATTGCTGTCGCGATTGCGAAAGAATTGAATTTGCCTATCCGTTATTGTGGCATCGGCGAACAGGCAGATGATTTGATTGTGTTTGATCCGCAGGTTTATGTGGATGGTTTGTTTGAGTGATAGAATTTTACTGGAGGTTTGATTTATGAATGTACAGGAAATGGTGGCTGAAATTCCTAAACTTTCCAAAGTTGATTTGATTCAGCTTAGGGAGTTAATTGATAAAAATTTGCGCCTGGATGAGCAACCATCGCCTGATAGAAATTCCGTAAAAAAATTACGCGGGTTAGTTAAATTAGGGAAGCCCTTACCAGATGATTGGGATTGGAAAAAAGTAAAAGAAGAATATCTTTTGGAGAAGTATTCTTAAATGCGAGTGCTTTTTGATACTAATATTGTGTTAGATTTTTTGCAGGAACGTGAATTGTTTTTGCCTGAAGCACTCGCTTTATTTACTGCCCACGACGAAAAGAAAATAGATGCTTTTGTGAGTGCCATAACGCCCGTAAATGTTTTTTATATCATTCGTAAAGAAGCCGGATTACAAAAAGCCGTAGAAGTTGTCCTTGCGATTCTGGACACTCTAGACGTTTGTATTATTGATAAGCAGATTTTAGAGGAAGCGGCAAAATTGCCAGTTACGGATTATGAAGATGCTGTGCAGATCGCTTCTGCTCAGTCTCAAGGTTTAGATGCAATTATCACTCGTGATGTAAAAGATTATAAAAATTCGCCACTGCCAGTTTATTCTCCCGCCGATTTCATAACCTTACTTGCCGCGACAAATCAATGACCGATCTCGAATACATCAAACTCACTCTCGAACTTGCTGCACAGGGCAAAAGCTTAGTCAGCCCGAATCCGCTGGTCGGCTCCGTAGTCGTGAAAGACGGCGAAATTATTGGACGTGGCTTTCATCGCTATGACGATTTCAAACATGCGGAAGTCTGGGCACTGGAAGAGGCTGGCGAGCGGGCAAAAGGCGCGACGATTTATGTGAATCTGGAGCCGTGTTCACATCATGGAAATGGCAAACGAACTCCGCCCTGTGTCGAAGCCATCATCAAATCAGGCGTTCGTCGCGTCGTCGCTTCGATGGTTGATCCGAATCCGAAAGTGAATGGACGCGGCTTTGCAATGTTAAGGGCAGCAGGCATCGAAGTATCTTTCGGGGTCATGGAAAAAGAATCGTTGTTGCTCAATGAAAAATTTGTCAAAGTTGCGCAGACCGGATTGCCGTTTGTCCATTTGAAAACGGCGTGTTCATTGGACGGCAGAATCGCTACGCGAACAGGTGAATCGCAGTGGATTACGGGCGAAGAATCGCGGGCCGCTTCACAACAATTACGGGCGGAATACGATGCAATTTTGGTCGGGATTGATACAGTGCTGGCGGATGATCCATTATTAACGGATCGCTCCGCTCAGCCGCGTCATCGTCCATTAACGCGCATCGTTCTGGATGCTGCGTTGCGGATTCCTCCAACTTCAAAGCTGGTGAAATCGGCGCGTGAATTTCCGTTGCTGGTGTTTGCTGCCGATGATGAAATCGTAGATGGCAGCGGCTTTGCGATTTACACCGACTGGGGGAACACGATTGATGAGCGGCAAGAGCTGCTGCAAAGCCTCGGCGTCGAAGTCGTGCGCGTCCCTGTGAATGGAGCGCAATTGCAATTATTGGCAGTGCTGAAGGCGTTAACTGCCCATTCATTGACGAGCGTGATTGTCGAAGGTGGAGCCGCCGTCGCGGGTTCATTCGTCGAGCAGAAATTAATTGATAAAGTGACTTTTTTTCTGGCTCCGAAAATTATTGGCGGACTTGAAGCAAAGCCCGCGATTGGTGGCGAAGGCTTTGCGAAGCTTAGCGACGTGTTGGAATTACGCGATTTGAAATTGACGCCGTGTGGTAAGGATATAGAAGTGACAGGGTACGCTGGTTTGGAGAAAAAGTAGATGAACCGTTATCGCGGACGCTGGGAAACTTTCTGAGAAATCGCCGTCAACGGCGGGCCTCCCGTGCGGGGGCGAAAGTTAATGGCGTGGCAATTGCCAGCAATGATGGCAAATTTAAAAAATTATTCGACGGAAAAACCTGTCGGGTCAATGGTTCCGTGGGCGCAGACGCAACTGGTGCAGGCGACGCAACAGGCTTTGGCAGCGGTAGCGAATGATGTCACGAAAGGCTTGCTCGAAACGGTTGGAATAGTTAGCAAGTGGGGCGCAGAAGATACTGAAAATGCAAAATGTTCTGTTGTGATTGAATTGCCGGATGAAGCCGATCCCGAATTTATCGCCAATGCGATTGACCTCGAAAATGTCGAAGCCTGGTGCGATGAAAATAAGCAGGTTCACGTCGCGATTGGCCCCTGGTATTCGACGAAAGATGTAGATCAAGTGGTCTTGTCCGTTACTAAAGTTGTGCATATCTTGCTGGGGATGCATGCGTAAAATTTTAGGATTTTAGACAGGATTTACAAGATTGATAGCAAGATTTACAGGAAAATCTAAAAGTACTAAACCTGTAAATCCTAAATTAAATCTTGTAAATCCTGTCTAAAAAAATCTTTCTTCTTTGAGCTTCTATGCACGCTAAAAAATCTCTCGGACAAAATTTCTTAGTCGGCGATCATTACCCCAAACAGATTGTCAGTTCTGTCGCGCCGCAGCCCGCTGAAACGATACTTGAAATTGGGCCGGGACGCGGGGCTTTGACGGAATTTTTAATTGCTTCCGGCGCACAAATCATTGCGATTGAATTGGATCGTGATTTGATTCCTGATTTGAAAATTCGATTTGGTTCAGCACCGAATTTTCGACTCGTTGAAGCTGACGCGCTCAAGGTAAAGATCGCAGAAATTATCAAACCTGCAACTTCCGTTCGTGTCGTAGCGAATTTGCCTTACTACATTTCAACGGCAATTCTTCAGCATTTAATCTCGCAGCGTACCAGCGTCACAGACATGACGTTGATGTTGCAGAGCGAAGTCGTCACGCGCATTACAGCGACTCCGGGCGGCAGAGATTACGGGTATTTATCGGCGCTCGTACAGTTTTACTGTGAGGCATATAAATTATTTGATGTTCCGGCTGGCGCTTTTCGTCCGATTCCAAAAGTGACTTCGAGCATGATGCGGTTGCGCGTCCGCGAAACGCCTGCGGCTCAGGTAAGCGATGAGAAATATTTTGTCGCGCTCATCAGTTCGCTTTTCGCACAGCGCCGCAAAACGATTTCGAATAACTTGCGAGCGGCACGAGGAAGATTGCATTTAGGCGATGATGAATCAATTGGCCATGCATTAGAGGCCGCCGCGCTTGATGGACGGCGGAGAGGCGAAACATTATCGCTTCAGGAAATGGCGCAGCTCGGAGAAAGTCTGAGGAAAATTTCCAACTTGCCAACAAGTTGAAAATTGAGAAATGCGCCGAAGTGAATTAAGACAATAAGCCATTCGCCCAAACGTTTTCAGAACAGAATCACGTGAGACGCATTCTTAATGCCTGCAAATATATAAGCTACTCATTGATTAGTCATAAGTGTTAGATTAATAAATTTTTTTAACAAGATAGTTGACATTTTCTGAATGCTAATTTAAAGTGTTCTGCATCTTCCCCTCAGAAATTCCGGCAAAATTAATTGAGTTCAAGGCTTACCTAAGATACAAGTAACTACCCTGTGTGCAACTTAATCTTGTAAGTTATTGACTCTAAAAGAATGACTCTTCACTATGTTTAGGTTTTTGCCAAAACTAGCATTGAAAACAAAGGACTTATAGTTAGCCGCACACAGGGTAAGTAACTGTCATTGAAACAGGGCGTTTTCACTTTACCTTCTACATTCAGAAACACTGGGGATACGTTCAAACTAGGCCGAGTTTGATCGTTGCATAATCCACACACAAAGGACGATTGATATGTTTACCTCTCACTACTCACCTGTGAGGAAGCACAGACATGCTTTCAGGTTATTATTCGGATTACCCAGTATTATTTTACTAACCGGGTTGATGTTGCTGCCCACACGCAAAGTGGAGGCCACGTCACCTATTATTTCCAGTCTTCCAGGTTACACCTCTCAGGCTACTACCAGCGTTCAATCCGCAATAGTAGAGCTGAGCCGATGGCTCGGGTTTATTCCAGCCGCACCTGTGATGGCTGCCTGCGGCGCAGGGACTGTGGCGACGGCATCTTCTCCGATTCTTTATCGAGATGCCGGTGTTGCCAATGTCACCGATGAGTACGTCGCTTATAAAATCACCAATACGACGGGTTCCCCGATAGCTGATCTATGGGTCAGGCTGACGCCGTGTGTGGCATGCAATGTAACGCTCTCGACCAACGAGGATGGGCTGTACCACGTCGGGTCGCTCGCGGCGGGTGCCATGGCAACGGTCTATTTTTACGTCCATACGACCGCCGCAACTAACGCTGCACAAAACCTCACCATAGACCTGTTCAATGGCAATCCGACTGGTGCTGGGATGCTCGTGTGTGGTCCCAATCCGTTTGCCTATACAATTGAAGAAACCATCAAAGCGAACGCCAACAAACCAGATGCAGTGGTGATTTCCAGCGGTGCCTGCTACGTGATGACAGTGACAGGCATGACAGGTACGATTGGCTCGGGCAACGGCTCGGTGATGGCCTTTACCCCGTCGGCCAACCCCACCTTTAATGCCGATGGTTATCAACTAAGTAGTGTTTCGATTGATTTGAACGGCACGGTTACGAATGACACGCTTTATCTTTCAGGACTTGCTTCTCCCGACAAACCTTACAAAATTACTTACACTTTTTGTCCGCCATCACCGATAGGAGCGCCTCCGTCGGTTCCGATCACATGGATTAGCAGCGGAACACAGATCAAGCACACCGACCCGGACACCTCCGGGAATGGCACCGTGTTTTTGAGTTCGAGCAAGTCGGTCTCGCCCACCGGAACAGTTTCGCCGGGAACGAAGCTGACATATACAATTGCTGTTATCAATTCCGGGAGTGCCAGCGCTACAGGCATGGTGTTGGTAGATGCGATACCCGCCAATACCACTTACGTGACCAGCAGCACGACGCTTAATGGAATCGCCGTAGCTGATGTCGCTGGAGCGATGCCTTACGCTACGTCAAATGAAATTCACAGCACCGGAGCGGCAAGCGGAACAATTGCAGCGGGACAAACCGCAACGGTGGTTTTCATGGTCACGGTCAACAACCCGACTGTTGCAACCAGTGTCAGTAATTTTGCAACATTTAATGGCACGAATATTCCGTCAACCACTACCAACATCGTCACAACTCCAATCTGCCAGCCACCCGCAACACCGACGATTAGCGGGACACTGAGTTTCTGTCAGGGAGGCAGCTCAGTTCTGAGTGCGACGGGAACGGGAACGTTTATGTGGTTCCTGGGCGGCAACCTGATTGCCGGTCAGACGACCAATATGCTGACGGTGAATGCGGCAGGCAGTTACACGGTGAAAGTCACGGATGCCAGCAGTTGCCCCTCGGCAACATCGAATGCGGCAGTCGTGACAGTCAATCCACTTCCAGCGACACCGACGATCAGCGGGACGCTCAGTTTCTGTCAGGGCGGTAACACAACGTTGACCGCCAGCGGAACCGGTACGTATATGTGGTTCCTGGGCGGCAACTTGATTGCGGGACAGACGAGCAATACGTTGAGTGTG
>JAYVRW010000099.1:0-26099 GCA_043775925.1 Blastocatellia bacterium | reverse complement strand
CCTAATCCTGTCCCGCGTTTGCGCGTCGAAAAGTACGGCGAGAAAATTCGTTCCCGATCAGCCGGAGCAATGCCGGGGCCGGTGTCGGCAATAATTATTTCGACGGAATCCTGCTCAAAAACTTCGCGGGTAGCGATTGACAATTGCTTTTCGTCCAATGGGAATTTGCTTTCTGTAATCGCGTGCATCGCGTTATCAATCAGGTTCACGAACGCTCGTTTGATTTGTTCGCGGTCAACCATGACGGGAGGCAACTCGGGCGCGAGCTTGCTTTCAAGTTTAATGCCATCCAATCGTTCTTCATAAAGTTTAAGCGTATCGGCAACGACTTCGTTAATATCGCTCAGTTTTGGTTTCGCCGCAGGCAGCCGCGCAAAACTCGAAAACTCATCTACCATTCTTTGCAGCGTAGCGACTTCGGCTCCGATGAGTGAAGTACATTCCTTCACTAATTTTGCCGAACGTTCGTCAAGTGTTGGGAAAGGCGCAGGTAATGTATTTTGATCGTTGCTGTGATTGCCGTTGTTCCCATTTAATCCCAATAAATTTTTCGCCATGCGCTCGGCTGACAATCGAATCGGCGTCAGCGGATTTTTTATTTCATGCGCCATGCGCCGTGCGACTTCGCTCCAGGCGGAACGGCGTTGCGCTTCGATCATATCGGACAAATCTTCAATCACAATTACTGTCCCGTGCGAATGCCCCTGAGCGTTCGGGAGCGCTGTGACTGTGACCGCCGCATCCAGCTTCACGTTATTGGCTAATTTAAAATGGACTTCACGCGAAACTGAACGCCCGCGCAAGGCACGACGATTCATCCGCCTTAATTCTTCGAGCTGTTCTTCGGGCAAAAGCGTAGCGAGTTCTGCGCCGCTTTCCGGCAGGTTATGCATCGTTTGTTCGAGGCGTAATAATCGAATGGCTGCCGGATTAATCGTCGTCACATGATTATTTTCATCCAATGAAATCACGCCTGCCGATAAGTTTTGTAAGACGGCTTCGATGTAGCGACGGCGTTCATCCAAAGCCGCCGATGATTCCTCCACCTGCGCCCGATTTTCCTGAAGCTCTGCCGCCATTTCATTGAATGATCGCGCCAGCGCAGCCAGGTCATCATCTCCAACAATGACGGCGCGTCCGGTTAAATCTCCGGCTTTAATGCGCTCTGTCGCTTCAGCTAATTGTTGGACGGGTTCCGCAATACTGCGTGCTACTTTAATCGCCATCCACGTGGCAATGAATAAAGCGAACAGAGTTAGTAATCCCAGAATTCCCAACGCATTGCCGCGCAGCACGGAACGGCGTTTGTGCAGGTCGTCATAGGTAGCTTCGTACAATTTATTTTGCTCGGAAGTTTCAATGACCAGCCGCGCCAGCTTGGGATCCATTTTTTGAGTAATCACGATCAGGCGATTGGTCTCATCCTGTAATTTTGCAGCGGCGACTAAATACAATTCATTACTGCCTTGAATAATATTGGCGGAGGCCGTTTCTCCACGTCTGGCACGATCACGGACAATGTTTTGCGCGTCAACGATCAAACTATCAAGATGATTTGCTTCGGGGACAGCATCTCGCATGATCAGTGAGCCAATATTATTATAAAGTTCGATGGCGTATAAATTTTGATTGCTGAGTTCGCTGGATAAAATCACTGTCGGATCATCTTCGCTTTCGGCTAAGCGGGTGAGCGTAATCGCCGTGCGCCGCAATTCATCCTGCTCATTTTTGATGTAGCTGTCCTGAATCTGCCTGGAATTTTCTGCCATCTTTCGCGCCGGCAAACTGAACCATTTGTCTACACTACGATTGATAATCAGCACCGTCGAAGAAAACATGAAAATGACGGGGAGCAAAGAAAGTGCGACTGAAAAAACGACTAAGCGCGTTGTGAAGCGCGAGCCTAATTTCATTTGCTGTGTTTCGCGTCGCAGCTTCAAAATATTACGCGCCAGCACCATCAGGAGGATGATAAAAGCCAGTACATTGAGCGTCGAAAGGGCAAACAAAATCAGCGTACTGCTGGCAGAACCGGGCGCGAACCATTGCTCCGTATTGAAGGCTTGCAGAACTAACAATGAAGCGGAAAGCAGGAGCGTCGCTACCGCTAACACGATGACGCGGGTACGGCGTGCGTTGGAGCGAGGCGGCTTAATTGGATCGGGTAAATTCGTCATTGCAAATGCCAGACGAAATCTTAATACAGATCGTGGATGCGAGCGAGAGAGGTTGGAGAAGAATAGACCACTGATCATGCGGATTGATCGGATTTTCGCTGATCTGCGAAGACCTGCTTAATCCGTCTGATCGGTGGTCTATTCCTTTCTGAAATGGTTTGATATGCTCATCTAACTATGAATAATTTTTTTGTTGATCCAAAAACAAATCAGCTTCGCGGCGTGTGGCGAGCCTTACTTTTATTGGGAATCTCTCCTTTGGCGCTAAATTTTATTATGCAGGCGTTGATGTCGCCATCTGCTGAAAGCGAAGCACAGGCTTCAGGGATGAATGCGAGTTGGGGATCAATAATTCAATATGTACTAGTAGTTGGATGGGTGCTGCTTGCTTCGTGGGGATGTCTGAAATTATTTGAAAAGCTTCGGCTAGGTTCACTCGGCTATGGTTTTTTTCGCGGCTGCGGCAAAGAAATATTTCTTGGACTTGGCATCGCTGCTTTGATGATTATTGCAACCATAGCATTACAAATGATTGGAGGCGGGACGCGAATCAGACTGAATCCGCTGTTCTGGAAAACGGTTGATGGAACGCGCAGCTTTGATTTTATTGGTACGGGAATGATTTTACGCGAAGCAATTATGACGTTTATTTTTTTCAGCTTTGCGGCAGCCTTTGAAGAATTAATGTTTCGTGGTTATGCGTTCCAGACATTATTGCGTGATGCGATCCCTCCGGTCATTCCGATTCTGGCGCTCTCAATATTTTTTGGCGCTCTGCATTGGGGAAATCCTGACAGTACAATTTTCTCGACAGCAAATACCATTCTAGCCGGAATCTGGCTTTCCATCGCATATCTGAAAACGCGCAGCCTGTGGTTTCCGACGGCTTTACACGTGGGATGGAATTGGACCATGGGAATGGTTTTTGGACTTCCCGTCAGTGGGATGAAATTACTGCATTATCCAGTATTAATTAGTACCAGTGAGGCTCCGAAGTGGTTGACGGGTGAAGGCTACGGTTCAGAAGGCGGTATCGCTGCGACCTTGGTTTTATTGATTACAACGACCCTTATCTGGAAATCGAGGAGCTTGACGATTGCTCCTGGCATGCAGAAAATGCTGGATTTCCAGAGCGTGAAAACAGATGAAAATATTTCGCTGGGGTTAGCGGAATAGTGCTATGATTTGTCTTCAACTTATTGGGTCATTGCCTCAGCCCAAAAAATCAAACAAGCCCAAAAAAATATTCAAAATGAATTCTACTTCACCAGCTATGCAAAAGCAGTTTCATAAAATCACTCACACTTCAGAGCTATCAAACGGGAAAAGCAAAGCTTATAAAATCGCTGACAAGGTGATTGCGCTTTTCAATGTGGATGGTAATTTTTATGCGATAGATGATGGCTGTCCGCATCGTGGTGCTTCGTTAGCAGAAAGCATTTCGAAGAATGGAAAAGTGTATTGCAGTTGGCATCTGTTTGATTTTGATTTGAAGACAGGCGAATGTGGAGCCGTCCCTGATTTCCCCGTGCAAACCTACGAATTGAAAATCGAAGGCGATGTGATTTTCGTACTGTTCTGATGACAACTTACGACAAAATTTTATTTGTGGTGGCGGCAGCGTTTAATATCAGCGCCGCCACCACTTTAATTTTGTCGCCTGCCACGATTTTGTCCCGCTTAAAAATTACCGATCAGCGAGCAAAGTTATTAGCGCGTTCAATGGCTTCCAGCGTGCTGGCGTGGGGAATTGCGTACGCCTGTATTTTGATTGATCCGGTTCAGTTTCGGGAATTTGTCCTGCTTGGGATTTTCTCGAAAACGATTTTTTTCGTTGTCTACGCCATCGCTTTTTTTCGCAAAGAAATTGATGTGAAGGCTTTTGTGCCAGCAATTATTGATTTGATTTTAGCGATTCTTTTTGCTGAGTACTGGATTCGGACGAAATGAATTTTAGGATTTCAACGCAAAGAGACAAGGGGTCAAAGGATCAAGCAGAATTACTGAGTATGCGGTTTTATCTTTGTTACTTTGACCCCTTGACCCTTTGCGTTAAGACTCAAAATCCCTATAACATTAACTGCCCGCCATTCACTTCAATCGTTTCACCGCAGACATAATTTGCTGCATCCGAAGCCAGAAACACAATCACTTTGGCCGTTTCTTCTGAAGTTCCCAGGCGTCCCATCGGAATTCCGGCAATGAAAGTTTTGATCATTTCCGGGGTGGAAAATACTTCGTGAAAGGGAGTGTCAATCACACCCGGCGCTACGCTATTAACGCGAATTCCATATGGCGCTAATTCTTTGGCTAAGCCTTTCGTCAGTGTAATCAATCCGCCTTTGGCAGTGGCATAAGCCGTGGCGCCATTGGCTCCGCCGTTGCGTCCGGCAATCGAAGTCAGGTTGATAATCGAACCGGATTTCCGCTCCATCATCGAAGCTGCGACCGCTTGCGTACAAAATACGACGCTCTTCAAATTCAAATCCATGATGTCATCCCAGCGCTCTTCGGTAATTTCCATCAGCTTCATGCGCTCAACTAATGATCCGGCATTATTGACCAGAATATCTATCGCACCGAGTTCAGTAGTTGTGCGTTCGATCATCGCTTTGATGTCGGCGGATTTGGTCACATCGGCTTGAATGGTGATGGCTTTGCCGCCTGCTGCGGTAATCGCTTCACACGCTTTGTTCGCGCCCGCTTCATTGCTTTTGTAGTTTATGGCAACGCTGGCGCCTTGTTCCGCTAAGAGGATTGCGGCAGCGTAGCCAATGCCTGAGCTGCCACCGGTGACGAGTGCGACTTTGTTTGAGAGATCAATAAAATTTTTCATGCAGGTTCCTTCTTTGAAGCCAAAAGTAATTTCCGAAAGTTAATGGTAAATGCTTAAATACTGGAGGGAAGCAACACTGTAATTGTCAGGCTCGGAAAATTCAACTTGAGGAAGAGAGGAAATTTATGAACGTCGTATGTGTCCAGCTCGATTCAGTCTGGGAAAATAAACCCGCCAATCACGATAAAGCCCTGCGCTTACTTGACACTGTCAGGCCGCCGAAAGATTCGCTGATCGTTCTCGCCGAAATGTTTGCGACGGGCTTTAGTATGAATGCGGAGGTAGCGACCGACAGCGATAAAAATGAAACATATAATTTTCTTTCACAGCTTGCCAGAGATTACAGCGCGAATGTGATGGGCGGTCTCGTGACTACGGACGTGAGCGGCAAGGGGCGCAATGAATGCGTAGTTTTTTCGCCGGACGGAAGTGAGCTGGCGCGGTATTGCAAACTACATCCGTTCACGCCGGGCGGAGAACTGGCGAGCTACGTCAAAGGCGAAAAAGTCGTGACGTTTGATTTGCAGGGATTCACGGTTGCGCCGTTCATTTGTTACGACTTGAGATTCCCGGAAGCCTTTCGCCTCGCAACACAACGTGGAGCGAATTTAATCACAGTGATTGCCAGTTGGCCCGCACGAAGGCATCAACATTGGGTGAAATTATTACAGGCGCGAGCGATTGAAAATCAGGCGTACGTGATCGGGGTGAATCGCTGCGGTCTTGATGCTGAAAATTTAGCACACGACGGACAAAGCATGATTATTGCTCCGAGTGGAGAAATTGTGGGGCAGGCGAATCATTCAGAAGGAACATTCAGCGCAGAAATTCATCTGGCGGAAGTTTTGGAATATCGAGAGAAGTTACCATTTTTGCGTGATCTCCGAACGGAATTTTTTTCTAACGTGCGATGAACTTTTAGTTTGTCGTTATATCAGGCAAAGCGATTTCTTCTCTTTTGATTAAGGTAGTTTAAAGTAAGTTTTTTTTACTTCCACTCTTTTAATAAATGATTTGTTAATATAGTATGCATTGCGTTGGTTCCTAGTAACCACTCTTTCTGTAGTAAAACTAAACGGGTATTGTTTTATAGTGATTGAAAAATAAAAGCCGTAATAAAAAATCGTAAAACAGACTGTTAGTCTGGTAGGACAGCCTCACAGCCTGTCCTACGTTTTACGATATTCATTTTTCAAAGACCATAAAACAATTGGTAAAATAATTGATGAATGTGCAATTAAATCACATTTTATTTTTTGGTCAGGTGAAGGTGTCGGGCAGTTTTAACTATAGTTCCCGGCTTACCTGAAATATTAATCCTATAAGAATTTTTAGCGACTTAACTCTGTCTGAATGACGAGCAGCTTCTATCACAGGGTGGAACTTCTCGCTGGTACTCTTGTATTTAGCAAGAAGTAATAACAAGAACACTTTTTCAGGTTAAAAGCAGGTGAACACATGAGCGTATCATTTGATATGAGGATAAGTGTCTCTGAAAATATTCTGGTAAGTAAAGTTGCAGATGAACTGGTTATTTTAAATTGTGATAGCGAAACTTATTACGGTTTAAATAAAACAGGTTCCCGAATGTGGAATTTACTAACTACAAGTAATTCCATACTTCATACTTACAACGCTCTATCAGTAGTCTTCGAAGTAGATAAATATATATTACAGCGAGATATATTTCTTCTGATTGAGCAATTGGTTGACCAGGGTCTGGTAGAAATTTCTGAAGTATAGAGAAGGAAAATCTACAATCAGGTCTGCCATCAGGTTGGATGGATGAGTGGAATAATAGGAATTTATCATCAGGATGGTTGCTCCGTAAACCATGAGAGTTTAGCGCTCATGGCTGATGCCAGCAGGCATCGCGGGCTGGACGAAGCAGGTTTTTGGGTTCAGGATTTTGTCGGGCTGGCGCATCAAATGTTACACACTACGCCGGAGTCTTTGATGGAGAGGCAACCGTTATTCGACCAATCGGGTGAGCTTTGTCTGGTCATGGATGGACGGGTAGATAATCGGGAACAGCTTATCGAAGAACTACTTAATAAAGGTTTCTATCTTCGTTCTGAGACTGATGCCGAAATTATTCTGCAAGCCTATCAATGCTGGGGTGAAGAATGCCCTGCAAAAATAATCGGCGATTTTGCTTTGGTGATCTGGGACGGGAGAAAGCGGCAGCTCTTTTGCGCACGGGATATTTTCGGAACCAGACCTTTTTATTATTGGTCAAATCGTAGGACCTTTTTGTTCGGGTCTGAGCTACGGCAAATTTTAGTGAATAAAATCGTACCGCAACAGCCTAATGAGGGAATGATTGGAGAATTCCTGACAGATGCTGTGACCAACAATGAAGAAACGCTTTACCAGGATATTTATCGCTTGCCGCCAGCACACTGCCTGATAGTCACCGCAGATCGCATTCAGAAAATAAAATACTGGAAACCACCTGATGGTAAAGAAATTTATTATCGGCGTGACGAAGAATACAGTGAACATTTTCTGGATATTTTTACCCAAGCCTTGCGCGCCTGCCTGCGTTCGCATCGTCCTGTCGGAGCGCATCTCAGCGGCGGATTGGATTCTTCTTCAGTCGTTGGTCTGGCTCAATCAATGTTTGGCAATGGTCAGTTGGCGGAAAATAATTTCGAGACGTTCTCACTGATTTTTCCCGGACTCGAATGTGATGAAAGCGAATATATTCAATCTGTAGTCGAGATGTGGAAGTTAAAAAATACATTGGTCAATGCCAGTCGAAATAATTTCAATGAGGCGCAATTCAGGTCAGGGATAAGTAATTTCCCAAGCCCTCCAAATGGTCGTGTCCTTGATCCGATCAAAAGTCTGGCAAGCGGAAAAGGAATCAGAGTTTTACTGACTGGAGTCGGAGGAGATGAGTGGCTGGCGGGAAGTTATTTTCATACGGCTGATCTTTTGCAGCAGGGACGAATTGTAAAACTACTGCGTGAAATTCATTCGGGAGGCGATTTCTATTCATCTCAGAATGTTATGCAGTTTGGAGTCAAACCGCTGCTCAGATCGTTGCTTCCGGCTCCAGCTCGGAGTTTTATCAGATGGAGGCGAAGAGGTGGAACCGAACCAGCGTTAATTGAGCCAAACTTTGCCAGACAAATTAACCTGAATGAGCGAATCAGATGCAGGAAAAATGCCGCCAGCTTCAAGAGTTTTGCGCGGCAGGACATTTATGATTCTGCTACAGGTGGATGGCAAGCGCTCAGATTTGAGCTTGAAAATCAAGACGATGCTGAATTCGGTATTGAAACGCGCAATCCACTGAATGATCGGCGGATCGTAGAATTTGCCTTAGCACTTCCCGAAGATCAACGGTGGCGACGAGGCGAATCAAAATTCATATTGCGACAAGTCATGCAAGGATTAATCCCTGAAAGCGTGCGCACGCGCCGGACGAAAGCTGAATTTTCTCACCTGTTTCCGCAAGCGTACGAAATTCTGAATGGAGAGAGCATTTTTAACTCTCTGGCTGTTGCCGAAATGGGATGGATTAATCAAGCGGAAGCTTCCAGATTATATCAGGAAATGTTGCAGCTTTATGCTACAGGTGACACACGATATACCGCATACTCGTGGACACTATGGATGATTTTTGGTGTCGAATTATGGTTCAGAAAAGTTTTTCTTAAAGAAGAAATAGCAACACATCATAACGTTCTACTACCCACAGCCAGCTACTCGCTGGCTAAATTACACTACTGACAAAAAGGAAAAATATGACTCCCCCAGCCCCACGAGAAAGCAAAACGAAAGAGAAAGTTCAACAGAAAAATAGCCAGGAAGAATACGAAGCTCCCAGCCTCGTAAACTATGGTCAAATGATTGATTTGACTAAGGGAACAGGCTCAATGAATGTTGACGCAGTGGCCAATCGAAGAAAGAATTAATTGGCAAGTAGTTGTATTTACGGCAGGAATACAACTCGCTTGCATGAACCCTAAATCATAGCAGCAGGCACAGCGAAAGTGGCAATTCCACGCGCCATGGGAAAGCTGTGCCTGGTCTGCTAATCATAAAGTCTTGCGCATATTTTTGAATCCGCCTATACTGCGCAACGTCAATTAAGTTAACCCCAAAACAGTCCCATTTTCTCACCTCAATTTTTTCAGTTTCACGCCTGTGAAGCATTTTCTGCTGAGTGGATATTTCTGCTCGCATACAAATTATTTTTCTGTTCGCAGAAAATAAATGGGAGAAACAATGAGGACTAGCCGCAGTATCAAATTTTTCATTATCGCCATCATCTTTTTTGTCACCCTGACACTGATTGATTTTTCTAAATTACGAACCAACGCCATGCTTCCGGCGAATTTTCCGACCATCATGTTTGTCACGCAACCACCGCTTGGCGCAGATTTTACGACGGTCAATGCCACATTCGGCAATCATCTGGGAAGCACTTATAAGGCTCCGCGCGGTGGTGATTTATACATTCGCTACAGCGATGGCACGCTCAGAAATCTGACGGCTGAAGCAAGCTTCGGCACACAAGTCGGAAAAGACATTGCAGTCCGCGAACCGAGTGTTCACTGGTCAGGCACGAAAGCCCTATTTTCAATGGTGATGGGTGGTACTACAAAAAATGATTTCAATCCGGTGTATTGGCAGATTTACGAAGTTAGCGGCATTGGAAAAGGTGAAATCGTCAAAATTACGAGGCTGCCGCAGCTTGATAATTACAACAATGTTTCGCCGATTTATGGCACGGATGATCGCATCATTTTCACGACGGATCGCCCGCACAATGGCAATCGAAATTTATATCCGCAGCTTGACGAATACGAATCACAGCCAACCAATACAGGCTTGTGGTCAATGAAAGCCGATGGCACAGATTTGAAAATTCTTGACCATTCGGTCTCAGGAGATTTCACTCCTATCGTAGCTTCAGACGGTCGTGTTATCTTCACGCGCTGGGATCATCTGCAACGCGATCAGCAGAATAATGATGGCGCATTGAATTACGGAGCCTTTAATTACACGTCGGAATACAGCGCCGCCAAGCTCAATACGAACCTCGAAATTTTTCCCGAATCACGCACCCTTCCGCAAGGTTATGGTCATACGATGAATCAGTTCATTCCCTGGCAAGTGAACGAAGACGGCTCAGGACTTGAAACACTCAATCACGTTGGGCGGCATGAATTGCTTAATTATTTCACTTCGCAGCGTGCGGGGCTGCCTGAATTTATCCCCGCTGAAACGCGCCGCACGGCAACCAGAATTTATCAAATGAAAGAGGACCCGCTGCGGGCCGGATATTTTTACGGAACTTACGCGCCTGAATTCGGGACGCATGCTGCCGGGCAAATCGTGGCCTTGAATGCAGCCGAAGGCGTCAACGCTGACGATATGCAAGCCGTGTATGTGACTGATCCAATGACGCGCGAAATTGCTACTGCCGCCAGTAACCCAATCGGACATTTTCGTAATCCGACGCCGCTTAGTGATGGCAGTTTAATCGCGGTTCGCACAACTTCAGCGGTGCAGGATACAGCTCCGTCCGGCATTCTTTCTTCGCAGTATGATTTTCATCTGGCGCGGTTACAGTTGAGCGGAAATTATTATACTCCGGTCGAAAAAATTATCCCTGCTGGCATCACGAAAAGTATTTCGTATTGGGACAATCAGCCCTATTCACAGGTCACTTACAGCGGTGTGATGTGGGAACTTGATCCCGTCGAAGTTCGCGCGCGTCCACGTCCGGCTCAGCATTCCAATCCGTTGCCTGCGATTGAAACGCAAATTCTCAGCGAAGAATTAGGCGGTCAGGCAGGTATTGATGGGTTTCGGGATTTCCTGCAAAAACGGAATTTGTCATTGATCGTCACCCGCGATGTCACGCGCCGCGCTGACAAACAGCAGGAATACAACTTGAAAGTTTTTGGCAGCGCCAAGCAAACCAGTGACGGTAGCACGCCAACGATTGAAGTTTCGCACATGCAATTTATGCAGGGAGATTTGGTACGGGGCTACACGAATTATGGGTCACTCAGCAATAGAGGTCGTAGGCCAATAGCACAAGTGATGCGCGATGGCTTGACGGCGGCTGACAATCCACTGGGTAGCGTCAAAGTTGCCAGCGATGGCAGTGTCGCTGCGCTGGTTCCAGCTCGTCGTGCGCTCAGTTGGCAATTAAATAAACCCGATGGATCACCCGCCTTGCGTGAAAGATATTGGGTGACATTCGCTCCCGGAGAGATGCGTTCATGTTCCAATTGTCACGGCGTCAATCGCACGGATGTCGTTGTTAATCAACCCGCACCAACGAATCCGCCGCAAGCTTTACGTGAGATTGCGCAATGGTATCGGGACAACTTCGCTTCGATGCTGGCGACATCCGTTTCGGGCGCGAGCTTCACCGGACACGACAATGCGCAGGAAGCGATTGTCTCACTTTTTGGACAGGGCTTATCCACGACCTCGCAAGCTGCACCATCAACGCCATTGCCGACAACGTTAGCCGGAACCAGCGTGATGGTAAGAGACGGTTTAGGAGTCGAACGCACTGCACCTTTATTTTATGTCTCGCCAACGCAGATCAATTATCAGATTCCTCCGAACAGTGCGCCAGGGATGGCGACAGTCACGGTTATCAATAACAGCAAAACAGTGGCGCGTGGCACCGTGCAAGTCGTCGCAGTCGCGCCTTCTATTTTCGCGGCTTCCTCTGACGGACAAGGCTTCGCCGCCGCGCAAATTGTACGGATCAAAACAGGCAACGTCCAAATTGTCGAACCCGTTGCGCGGTGGGATGCGGCGGCCTCCAAATACGTCGCGGTGCCGATTGATTTTGGAGCCGATGAAATTGTGCTGGTGTTATACGGGACAGGAATCCGCCTGCGTAGTGACCTCGCCAGCGTCACTGCGACAGTTGGTGGAGCACCCGTTACAGTTGAGTATGCAGGCAATCAGAATTTTTATGTCGGTGTAGACCAGATCAATTTGCGCTTACCAAAAAGCCTGATTGGAAAAGGCGACGCAGACGTAACTCTGGTAATTGATGGCAGGGCTACAAATGTTGTGAAGGTGAATTTTAAGTAGTGGGGATCACAAACGAGAAACCATAGATGACGCTTTGATACTGTATCGTCTCTCTTCCTAATCCCCAAATTTAAACGCAAGAACGCCTTGTACCTTTGTCGGTTTACCGTTAACGAGAATTGGCTGGAAAACCCAGAGCTTGACGGCTTCCAGGCAGGCTTGCTGAAGAGATTCTTCTCCGTTAATGGCTGTGACAGAAATGAGCTTTCCTTCTTCTGAAACGATCAGATGTACTTGCACTGTGCCTCGTGTACCTGTTTTGGGAATTTTAGGTAAGGATTTTTTTACTGCATTGATCGCAAGCGTTTGTCCGGCAACTTTTTCAACGCCTTCGACCCAGACAACGTTGGAGGGAGCCTGTGTCGGAGCTTGTATTTGCTCCAATAAATAAGGCGGTAAATTTTCAGTTGTATACATGGAGCGCAATATTTTCAGCGACTCCATAAAGGCAGCAGCGGCTTTTGGTTCCGGTTGTTTTTTAGGAAATTGAACGGAAGTTTCGTAAATTTTTCCGAAGGCGAAATATTGCCGTGACCACACGATAGAATCGTTGTCTACTGGTTCTATTCTGTACTCTATTCCCGGATTGCCTTCCAGAACGTAATCACCTCCGCTCAACCATTTATACTTTGCATTTACTTTTAACTTTTCGAGGCTTTCCCGAAAACGCTGCTTGATCTGGACGGGCGTTGCAACGTTGCCGGAGAGGTAAGTTACCGTGACCTGAAAAGTTGTGGTGCCACTGACTGAGCTAAACTCAAAAAGGTAAGCCGCGTTATTTTCAATCTCTCCCTTCGCCGCGCGTTGTTTTACAGGTGCAGGCATCCACGCACTGAACCCTATCGTATTTGAAGAAAATAGTTTGAGGGGAACCTCAGCGGGTGGCGCAGGTGCAGTTTGCGCCAAGCCGGAAATTGCTAAGAACATCAGCCAGAAAAATAGGGATGAGCTTTTCATAATTTTGAATGAGTTACCGACTTGGCGATTATAACAAAACGTTGTATTGATGCTACGATAATGTATCTGACACAAGCAGGATAACTGATAAATAAAACTAAGATCAATTAAGGGAGAATTCTAACCGTGAAAATCAGGCTAATGTTCGTATTTTTATTGCTGCTAATGATTCCGTCCATGCTCTGTGCGCAGGCTGTGCGCAAGACTTTGGATATTTATTATGTGGATGTTGAAGGCGGAGCCGCAACGCTAATTGTGACCCCTGCCGGAGAATCCATTCTGATTGATGCAGGCTGGCCTGGCAATGATGGGCGTGATGCAAAACGGATTCAGGCGGCGATGCAACAGGCTGGGATCACGCAAATAGATCATCTCATCAATACGCATTACCATATAGATCATTACGGTGGAATTCCTGAATTGGCGAAGGTGGTGAAGATCAATAAATTTTATGATCGTGGAGCGGTGGAGCCTGATTCGCAGGATAAGCCGGAGGCAAAATTATTCAGCTCTTATCAGGAAGCGACGAAAGGTAGCAGCATTACGATCAAAGCCGGTGACGTCATCAAACTGAAAACTGTCAAAGGAATGTTGCCGATCAAACTTTCCTGTTTGGCGGCGAGTACGAAGGTCGTTGGCGTCAAAGGTGCTGCCAATGATGCCTGCGCTACTTCAGAAACCAAACCAGTTGACACTTCTGACAATGCCAGAAGTGTCGTTTTGAAATTGAGCTACGGCGAGTTTGATTTTTTCGATGCCGGAGATTTGACCTGGAACATTGAAAACAATCTAGTTTGCCCGACAAATCTGATTGGGAAAATTGATCTGTATCAAGTCACGCATCACGGCATGGACATTAGCAATAATCCGGTTTTATTGAAAACCATCAGCCCAACCGTAGCGATTATGAACAATGGTCCGAAAAAAGGCGGCAGTGCCAATACAGTCAAATGGTTACGCGGAGTGTCGTCAATACAGGCTCTCTATCAGGTTCATCGCAACATCGCGACGGCTGATAATGAAAACACTGATCCTGAATATATTGC
This sequence comes from Blastocatellia bacterium, assembly GCA_043775925.1. Lineage (GTDB taxonomy): Bacteria > Acidobacteriota > Blastocatellia > RBC074 > RBC074 > JAFDVL01. The sequence continues at coordinate 12,000 of JAYVRW010000099.1, read as the reverse complement.
CAACATTGACGCAAACGAGAGCGCAATGATTTGGGTTAATGTGGATGCGAAGAAAAAATCTTTCGCCGTCACGAATGGTCGAACGAAACAAAGCAAGAGTTTTCCCATTAAATAAATATGAAAGTGCAACTTCTGAAACTGGCGCACGCACGCTCCGGCGACAAAGGCGATACTGCAAATATTGGCTTGATCGCACGACAGCCGGAACACTATCCAATCCTTGTCAAAGAAGTCACCGCCGAACGAGTCAAAGCGCATTTCGCCGAAATTTGTCACGGTGAAGTCGAACGCTTTGAGCTGCTAAATTTAGGCGCACTGAATTTTCTCCTGCATCACAGCTTAGGCGGAGGCGGAACGCTCTCACTGAAAACCGATGCGCAAGGCAAGACGCTAAGTTCAGCTTTGTTGCGCATGGAAGTGGAAGTTGATTGATTTTTTGCAGAGCTTTTCAGTTTTTCAAAACTTTATGATTTCGAATGCCAAACAACTTAAATTACTTCCGAGTGAACCAGAGCATCCGGGGAAGCGAGTGCAGGGAGGTCTGGCTACTTCTGATGTTGTCATGTCGGCACATCTTGGAGGTAATGCGGATATTTTCCCTCAAATTCTTGCGCTTCATGTCCCAGAAGGAGCCAGGGTTGCTGATGTGACTTATGGGACGGGAGTCTTTTGGAAGAATATAGAATTAGCAAAGTATGAATTAATTGCTTCTGATCTCGCGACAGGAATTGATTGTCGCGCTTTGCCTTATGAAAACGAAAGTTTTGATGTATTGGTTTTAGACCCGCCATACATGGAAGGTCTTCTGCGTGCCAACAAAGAACACAAGGCAGGGCATGGCACCTACGCAGCTTTTCGTAATTATTATTCAAATGGAGACGAGACCGAGCAGGGGCCAAAATGGCATGCAGCGGTGACAGACCTTTACTTCAAGGCTGGTGCTGAAGCTCGTCGGGTACTAAAAGACAATGGCGTCATGATCGTCAAATGTCAGGACGAAGTCTCAGCAAATCGGCAATGGTTGACGCACGTCGAAATTATTAATCATTACGAACAGCTTGGTTTTTATACGAAAGACTTATTTGTCGTGATGAGGCAAAATAAGGCTGGTATTAGTAGGTTATTGAAGCAAGTACATGCACGCAAAAATCATAGTTATTTTCTAGTATTTGTAAAAATTCCCAAAGGCAAGAAAAGTACGCAGATGCGCTCAAAGTGAGCTTTTTATTTCGATAAATTTATCCAGTAATTCAAATAAATTTTCAGTGAAAGGTGGCTTCAGAGGCCATTCGATAGAGATCAATGAAGGCAATAAATGTTTTCTTTGGTACTCATTGTATTTCTTGTAAGTGTTCGGTGGAAGCTCAGAATTCAAGGCAAAGGCAAATCGCCATTGCTCTCCAAACGCAAAACAATTTACGGCTAATAAATCAAATTCACCGCGCAAAAGGCAGGTAGTTTTTAGAGTACTGTTATCAGGAAATGTAACTACTCGGCTGTCACTCGCATCAACCTGAGTCTTTCCCTGCCATTCTTCCGGGGCATTCTTTTTTACCAAATTTGTCTGAAGGCTTTTGACTTCAATGATGATCGGCTTGTCTTTATAAATAATCCGGCGATCACCTTTTTTCTTACGATTATGGTCATCATCTTTGCTGGCTTCGCTGATGTCTGGATGATTTAGAAAAGTATTATGAAATTTTTTCTCTGCTACATAGCCCAGCAGAATACCACGAAGACTTGGATTCTGATCTACGAGTTCAGTTAATTCATGAGCTGAAATTCCCCAGTGTTCAAGGATAGTTTTTTTAGTGATGGTCATTCTGCCTCCAGTTTTTTGAGAAGGCTGGCGGGTTTTACAGAGAGAGCCTGACAAACTTCGAGAAACTCAATGACATCCAGGCGACGCTCACCGATTTCATACTTAGAAATATAGGATTGTGGCTTATTCAGGCGATCTGCTATCTCAGCCTGTGTTAAACTTTGCGATTTTCGTGTGTCAACTAATAGCTTTTGAAGTAATTCGTAGCTTCGTCCTTTTACCATACACTTATTGTCAATCCTATTTTAGAATATCCCAAAATAGGATTGACAGAGGCTTGACCCGCCTTTATCCGCACACCTATAATCTAACTTTTGTGGTCTGCGAGCGTTTCTCGCGCATTTTCTCAGTTAGCTTCCGCCCGTCATGAAGGAATTTCGTAGACTGATCCAGTACCTCCAACCTTATCGCATCACCTTCGCACTTTCGATTGTGCTGATGATTGCGACAGGGATTTTTGAGGGAGCTACGAATTTATTAGTCGTCCCGATTTTCAATAAACTCGCCGGGCCAGGTCAGGAAAGCGAAGTGTTTAAGCGGCTCCATGTAGACCAATATTTGCCTCTCGACAGTTCTTTGACAATCATTGCGGTGTTGCTGGTCGCGTTCACTTTGGCGAAAGGTGTAACGGAATATTTTTCGTCCTATTCAATGAGTTACATCGGACAGAACGTGATCGCTGATGTGCGTTCCTCGCTTTACCATCACATCATCAAGCAATCGGCTCCGTTCTTTGCGTTGTTTCCGACGAATGCGTTGACTTCGCATTTGATGAGTGATGCGCAGATGGTCGAGCGGGCGGTGTCGGATACGCTGCGAGATTTGTTGCGCGAATCCGTTAGCCTGATTGTCTATCTGGTACTGTTGTTTTCGATTAACTGGAAGCTGGCGGCAATCATGTTATTGGTGGCGCCTCCCGTCGCGTATTTAACGACAAAATTTAATAAGAAATTGCGGCATTACGTGAACTCTCGACAGCAGAGCGGAGCCGAAATGTTGGATGTTGCACAGGAGGCAATTTCTTCGCAGCGTGTCGTCAAAGCCTTCGGCATGGAAGCCTATGAAAGTAAGCGTTTTTCTATTGCCGCACGTCAGCAAATGCGTGACCAATTAAAGGCGATGCGGATTTATTTTTTGTCTCCGATTGTGCTGGAAACGATTGGGATTTTTTCTGTTGCCGGATTATTAATTTACGCACAAAGCAACATCAATGCGAAGCTCATGAGCATTGGAGATTTTGCCGGATTTCTGGTTGTGATGTTCAGAACTTACGATCCGATTCGTCGGCTGAGCCGCTTGCAGCACGATCTGCAACAGGGCTTGGCTTCGGCGGCGCGCATCTTCAGTGTGATGGAAACAGATTTGGAAATGCGCGACAAACCGGAAGCGGTTGCGCTCCAAAAATTTGAGCAATCCATTGAATTTCAGGATGTTTCGTTTAGTTATGGCGCAGGTTTTAATATTCCCGTGGTCGAAGATGTGAGCTTCAAAGTGCGCGCTGGAGAAATGCTGGCAATTGTCGGGCAAAGCGGCGCGGGGAAGTCTACGCTGACGAATTTGATTCCGCGTTTTTACGAAGTGGTCAAAGGAAAAATTTTAATTGACGGTCACGACATTCGTGATTTGCAATTGGCGACACTTCGTTCACAAATTGCGATGGTGACGCAGGAAGTTCACTTATTTAATGACACTGTCCGCGCCAATCTGGCGTATGGATCATTCGGTCGCAATGATAGCAATGTGAGTATTACAACGGCGGCAAAGGCTGCGCTCGCGGATGAATTTATCAGTAAATTGCCGAACGGTTATGATACGGTAGTCGGTGAGCGTGGATTGATTCTTTCGGGCGGACAACGACAGCGCATTGCGATTGCGCGGGCGATTTTGAAAGACGCTCCGATTTTGATTCTTGACGAAGCGACTTCGGCGCTTGATACCGAAAGTGAATTACTGGTGCAGGAAGCATTGAATAATTTGATGGAGGGTCGCACGACAATTGTCATTGCGCATCGCCTTTCGACCGTTCGTCGCGCTAATCGAATTATCGTCATGGATGCCGGACGCATCGCCGAAATTGGTTCTCATCTGGAATTGATGGCAAATAATGGAATTTATCGTAAACTGTACGATTTACAGTTTGCAGAGGAAGATGTTGACAGTTCGCAGAAAAAAGTTCGCAGCTCTTAGTTCGCGGTTCGCAGTAAATACAGTTCGTGGGATTTGTACTGCGAACAGTGAACTGATAACTGTAACCTTTTCCTGCTGCGAACTTCTTTTCTGCGAACTGTGAACTAATAACACAATGATTAAAAGCATGACAGGTTTCGGACAGAGTTCCGTGACCGCTGAAACATTCAAAGTCACGATTGACTTACGCTCGGTTAATAACCGCAATCTGGATATTCACTGGCGTGCGCCGATGGAATTGGCGGTGCTGGAAATCCCATTGAAGAAACACGTACAAGCCGTGATTTCGCGTGGGCGCGTAGATGTGAACATTAACTTTACACAAACAGCCGACACCGAATATGAAATTAATCGTCCATTGGTTCGCGGCTATCTTGATGCGCTCCGCACCATGCGCGAAGAATTTGGATTGGCGGGCGATGCGACGTTGGATTCAATTGCGCGATTGCCCAATGTCTTACAAAATTCCAGCAAGGGCGCACAGCTAAGCGACGAAGTTGTCAGTGGAGTTGAAGCCGCGCTTCAGCAAGCTTTGACGAAGCTCGTGACGATGCGTGCTGTTGAAGGAGAACAGCTTCATAAGGAATTGACTTCGCGCATTGATAAAATTGAAGCGGCTTTGCGCATTATTGAAGCTAATGCGCCGGACGTGACGGCGGCTTACCGTGACAAACTGAATAAACGTTTGAGTGAATTATTGGAAAATGTTTCCATAGACGAAGCCCGGCTGGCGCAGGAAGTGGCGTACTTAGCGGAACGCGCCGACATCAGCGAAGAAATTACACGCTTGAATTCACATTTGGTGCAGCTCCGCGAATTGATTACTAACACAAATGAAATCGGTAAGAAGCTGGATTTTTTGTTGCAGGAAACGAACCGCGAAGCGAATACGATTTTGTCGAAAGCTTCGGAATTAGCAATTTGTGACGCGGCGATTGAAATCAAAACCGAAGTCGAAAAATTGCGAGAACAAGCAAATAATGTGGAATGAGTCTCGCGTTTCGAGTTTCGAGGAAAACAAGTTATTTGGTTTTCCTCGAAACCCGAAACCCGAAACTGATAAGACTCGAAACTAAGAAATTATGGCTGGGAATTTAATTATTATTTCGGCTCCGTCGGGAGCGGGTAAAACGACGCTGGTGCAGGAAGTGCAGAAGCGCATTCACGGCATTCGCGCTTCGATTTCGTTCACTTCGCGTCCGCCGCGTCCGGGCGAAGTGGACGGCAAAGATTATTACTTTGTCACCCGCGATGAATTCAACCGAATGGTCGTGAACAAAGAGTTTCTGGAATGGGCTGAAGTTCATGGCAACTATTACGGGACTTCACGTGATGTGGTCACGAAGATGATGCACGAGGGATCAGATGTGATTCTGACCATTGATGTTCAGGGCGCAGTGCAAACGCGCAAACTTTTTCACGATGCCATTAGTATTTTTGTCATTCCGCCATCGTATGAAGTGTTGATTGATAGATTGACGCAACGGGGTAGTGACGAGGATGCCGATCTCAAATTACGAATGCATAATGCGCAGAAAGAACTGGAACAATATGCTTCGTATGATTATTTAATTATTAACGACGAGCTGGAATATGCTATACGTGAGTTTGAATCAATTGTGGTCGCCGTGCGTTGCCGGGTTCATAATCGTGTTGAATCAGCCGAGTTAATTCTCAAAGGTTTTTATCGGTAGTTACTTTACAAGGAGCAAAATTATGTCAGAAAAAAATATTGCCACATCGTTTGATAGCAAATATCGCAAAATCCTGATTGCCGCCAAACGCAGCAAGCAAATTCAAAATGGAGCAAGACCGCGTGTCTCTTTGCCCAACGCCAAGCCTACCCGAATTGCTTTGGCTGAAATTGATAAAGGGTTGATTCATTACGAAATAACCAAACGATAAGAAAAAATCTAACTAGAAAAAAGCGTTGAGTTGCTCAGCGCTTTTTTCTCAGCCCTGGATAATTATGAATGTCCTGCTCGGTGTGACTGGTTGTATCGGCGCTTACAAAGCCGCTGAGATTTTGCGCTTGCTGCAAAAATCCGGCGTCAAAGTTCGCGTTGTTATGACCCGCTCCGCGACAGAATTCATTCAACCTCTGACCTTTGAAGCATTGTCAGGACAATCGGTCATTGTCGAAATGTATGATCGTCCAAACTATGCTGTGATTGAACATATCGCGCTGGCACGTGAAGCGGAATTGCTTCTCATCGCGCCTGCAACTGCGAACGTTCTGGCGAAATTTGCGCATGGCATCGCGGATGATTTTCTCTCGACACTGTATCTTTCAAATACGAATCCAGTATTGATCGCGCCCGCGATGAATGTCGAAATGTGGAGCCATCCGGCGACGCAGGCAAATCTGAAAACCCTTCGTGAACGTGGAAATCTTTTTGTCGAACCGGGCAGCGGATACCAGGCCTGCGGCGAAGTTGGCGTTGGACGTTTGGCCGAACCGGAAGAAATTGTCCAACGAGCCTTAAAAATTCTTCGCCCTCGTCAGCACGATTTGAAAGGCGAAAAAATTGTCATCACGGCTGGTCCAACCGTCGAAGACCTTGATCCGGTGCGCTTCATTACCAATCGTTCGTCAGGGAAAATGGGTTATGCGTTAGCTGAAACTGCGCAACTGCGCGGAGCTGAAGTTGTGCTAATTTCCGGCCCGACGAAACTTTCAGCTCCTGCCGGAATTGAATTTATTCCAGTCAGATCAACCCGTGAAATGTACGAAGCGGTTTTGCAGAATATCGTCGAAAGCACTGTTTTTATTGGCTGCGCCGCAGTTGCTGATTATCGTCCTGCGGTGCAGGCTATGCAGAAAATCAAAAAAAAAGGTCAGCAATCAATGACGCTTGAACTCGAAGTGACCGAGGATATTATTGCTACGGTTGGCGCTTTGCCGAATGAGAACAAAAAAATTGTCATTGGCTTCGCTGCCGAATCTGAAGCACTGCTGAGTAATGCTGAAAAAAAACTCAGCAGCAAAAATCTTGATTTGATTGTCGCCAATGATATTTCGCGGACGGATGCCGGATTTGATGTTGAGACCAATGCCGCGACAATTTTGCGTCGTGATGGAACTAGAAAAGAAACTGCTTTGATGAGCAAACAAGCGCTCGCGGATACAGTGCTGGATGAAGTGATTCGATTGCGCACTGTAAAGTAAAAATCTGATGAATCCACCAGAAGAAGTTCAAACTTTATTGCAACAGGTGACGGAGCATCTGCGGTATTTCCGTGAGCTTGGCATTACTCATTTTGGTGAATCGCCGGATCAAATTTCTCCACAACTACAATCAGAAACCAAGGCAATAATTTCTGAGTTAAAACCTGAGCCAATCGTGCCAGACCCTATTATTATTGCTTCAAACCAATCTATTCCCGATATGCCTGCAAGAAAAATAACTCCTGTTTTATTTGGCGAAGAAATTTCTTCCATCAGCCCTGAATTACAATTCAAGGACGATTCGCTGGAAAAAATCCGTGCGGACATGGGTGATTGTCAGCGGTGCAAACTGGCTGCGACGCGCACCAATATTGTTTTTGGTGAAGGCCATCCGAAAGCTGAGTTGATGTTTGTGGGGGAAGCTCCCGGAGCCGATGAAGACGCCAGCGGTCGCCCTTTCATTGGACGCGCCGGACAATTACTGACGAAGATGATTGAGGCTATCAACTTCAAACGCGAAGATATTTACATTGCTAACATCATCAAATGCCGACCACCGGGAAATAGAAATCCAGAGCGCGATGAAGTCGAAATGTGCAGCCCGTTTCTCTATCGTCAAATTGCTGTGATTAAGCCGAGGCTCATCGTGACGCTTGGCAATCCTTCGACGCAAGGCTTGCTGAACACGAAGCAAGGCATCACAACACTGCGCGGACATTTTCACGACTATCCACGCATTGAAGGGATCAAAATTATGCCGACCTTCCATCCGGCATACTTGCTGCGTTCGCCTGACAAGAAAAAAGAGACATGGGAAGATTTGAAAATGGTCAGAGATTTTTTGAAATAATATTTATTTTAAGGCAGAAAAACGATGAGAGGGCTGGAGCAGGTTGCTCCAGCCCTCCTTCTTCGTTGTTTGTTCAGTTAAAATTCTTAAGTGCAGGCAGGAGACATAAGTGAGATGGTCACGGTTTGTCGGACGTGGAAATATCTTAACCAATCCTAAAACTGTGACGGTCGTAATGACTATTCCGGTGGCAGGAGGTTTCCATTCACTGAAAGTGGTAGACTTGAATTCATTTTTCAACCTGATTGAGCCAGTCAAAAAATAATTTCTTAAAAAATCCCCTCCTCAAAAACCCTGGTGAATGAAAAAAAGTGAAAAAAATGCACTCAGTGAAAAAAATATTTTCGGGGTCAAAAACGAGGATGAGACTCTTTTCAGAGAAGGATTATTTCTTTGAAAAGGGCGGTTTTTATTGGGGAATAATGCAAAAAAGAAATTAGTCGGGAAGGGAAGGGTGAGAACATAAAGTTCATTATATGACCCATTTTTTGCATAGTTGCTATTCGTATACCTGCTTGACAAAAATCAAAGCTCTCCCGTAAGGTTTTTCCGTTCCTAAACATTTGGTTTTTTTATTGCTGCATTTTCAGCAAGCCAAGCATCGTTTTTCTTTGGTGATGGCAAGAGACCCACGAACGATAAACGCAAAAACGGCAGAAACGTTTCTTCATCACCACAGCCACTTTTCATGACGCCTCCCTTCAGCATCGAAGTGTCATGGATCCGCGTTCTTTCTTTCACGAGCAAATCCGGCGTCGCTTCACGGTGAATTGAGTTCATTCCCGACAGCTCAGCGTTATCACGTCTATTCGCTCCCCCTTTCAATCACTCGCGTCATCAAAGCGAGACAGGATTAGTGTGTCAATTTTTGGAGAAGCCATGAAGATTTTTAATTTCCGCAGCCTGAAAACAATTTCGCAAGTCATCCGTCATCGTCGATTACCACGCTACTTCGTGCGACAACTCATTAGCTTGATCCTGACAATCACACTGGTGACAAATCCATTGTTGGCGGCTCCGCAAGGATTCACAATGCTTGGACATGAGATGAGTTACGGCGCATCGTTCTGGTGGAGCAACAGTGGCTGGGCGGCAAAGTTGGCGCGGTGGATGCCACAGCAAACCAAACCAAATGACACGAAAGGCGGGGACGGCAAAGGTGCGCCACCGAATACGCCACCTGAGCTGAAAGAGCAGGAAAAGCAGAGCGACCGCGACTACAAGGTGCAGAGGATTGAGATTTCACCGCGTGATGTTGTGATTCAAACAGGTGAGAAAGTTATCTTTTCGGCGATTGCCTACGACCAAAGTGGCAACATGATTCCTGGCGTGAAATTTACGTGGGATGGCTCTGATGAAAACAAAAAACGGAAAATGAGTGTGACGCGACGCGGGGAATTTTCATCCTCGGTCGCAGGCAACTACAAAGTGACAGTGGAGGCTCTCGGGAAAAAGGACAGCGTCAAAGTGGATGTTGTCGGCGAACCATACAATACGAAAGATAAAGGGATTCAGGGCGAACCTGTGTCTTCTCAAGATGCTCCAAAATCGGAGAAGCCTGCCAAGATTGGATTACTAAACATTTCGCCGAAAGAGGCTGCACCATTACGTCAAAATGAGTCTGACAAATTAGCGAAACTGACGGATAAATCCACTCGCGCTGCTGCTACTGCGGCAATGGCAGTACAAGGTGGGAATTATGATTATTATCAATGGAATGCCAGCAATTATACCACTGCCGATGATCCGGGGATGGAAGTTGGACAAATGCCAGGACATGCCATCGGCAGCAGTAATTTTCAATTCTCCGCTCCAATTATCGGGATGAATGGACGCGGCATCGATTTGAACCTGGCAATGAATTACAACTCGCGCCTCTGGCATAAATCAGGGACGGACATGTATTTCGACGTAGACAATAATTACATTCCGGGCTGGTCATTTGGTTTTGGTAAAATCATCACGGCAGGCAGCGGATTTATGCTGGAAGATGCCGATGGGACACGCCATAGTTATGGTGGAAATACGTGGAATTACTCTGCGCCAAATACTTCCTTGCAGGGCTTTGACGGATATACGAAAGATGGAACTTTTATTAATTACTGGGCGAGAGGTTACAAACCACAGTTCAACAGCACGATTCTGGAGGCGAGAGCGTGGTTACCAAATGGCACTAAGATCGCGTATGGCGCATCAACAAAATTAACGGCTTATCCGACTAATATCACGGATGCCAATGGTAACTACATCACGATTACTTATGTGGGGAATCAGGGACCGAATATTGACACGATCACGGATACGTTAGGGCGTCAGGTGAAATTCAAATATGCGTATTTTAATGGCAAAAATGTTCCCATTGCAGTGACCGCTCCAGGCTACAACAGCGGAGCGGATCGTGTCGTGGTGCAGTTTGCCTACGACACCCGTAGTTTGACTTTGGCGGGAGCAAACTACGGATTCAGCGGTGTGACACCGCGAGTACAAAACAGCCTGATAACAGTGATGAAGGCGATTTATTATCCCGCCACGAATACAGGTTATTGGTTCGGTGATACGGATTCATATTCGAATTATGGGATGATGCGAAAGATTAGTGAACGCCGCGCCATAGTGTGCAGCAATCCAAACGACACACTTGCCCAAGCCAACATCACAGGGGCAGGCAATATGTCGCGGGAAATGGTGTATTCCCATGCAACCCTGCCTGGCTATAGCAGCATCACGGGAACACTCACCGATGTGCCGTCCTATAGCCTGATGACCGAAGACTGGGCAGGGAGGCAGCAAGCCACGATTCCCCAACCTGTGACAGAATATGCGGTCGCGACAGGAGCCACCTTAGTGACGCGCATCACACGCCGCGACAGTGCGACCACGGACGGGCTAACGACGGAACAAATCAGCGATAATGTTTCCACTTCTCTCACTTATGGCTTGTTGCAGGAAGACAAGACGTTCCCGAATAAAACCTCGACCGTTGCCTTGCGCAAATCCAAAGTGTATTGGGAAATCCCGCCGAACTCGAACCCCGCGAATACCTATCCGTCGCATTACGGATCACCGCGTCCGAATCATACGGAGGTAACGGATGAACGAAACCAAATGACGACGACGAATTACACATATGGGGTGAATTACAATCAGGTGACGGAAGTTAGTGAATTGGGTTGGAGTAATCAATTAATTCGCCGTACCCATACGGATTATATTAATACGACGAATTACACAGGGACGTGGGCAAACTATGCGTATGGTAGCTACAGTGGGCGACATATTTTAAGTTTGGTCAGTGCAGTAGATGTTTATGGACCAGATAACACGACAAGAGTTTCGCGGATCGAATATCTATACGATCAACAAAATGGTCAAGCACTCATAGATACACCTGGTGTGGTGCAGCACTGGGAAACTTCCAACCCGTACGCGCCGTACTATCAAAACTGTGGTTATGTGTACAATCCGAATCTTGGCTATGATGAGTGGGTTTGTGATCCTCCCTACTCAGAATACGATTACACGACAGATTATCGAGGTAATATCACGAATGTGAAGCGGTACGCCGATGCGGTGAACTACGCGAGTGACACGAACGCGCTGGTGGAAACGCGCAGTTACGACATTAGTGGTAACCTGCGAATTGCTTCCACTTCGTGCTGTCAGCAAACCAGTTTCACTTATACCTCGGCGACGGCGTATGCCTGGCCGACTTCGGAGACACGCGGTTCGGCGAGCGATCCAACCCAGCAAAACACCAGCAGTATGGTCTATGATTTCAATACGGGATTAGTGAATTCAGCGACGGATACTAATAGTCGGACTTCAACTGTAAGCTACGATGCAGTCACTTTGCGTCCAGTAGCGGAATATTCACCGACCGGAGGCTATGCGTATCACATGTATTTTGATGACTCGATGTTGGCGATTGATTTTGCTTATGAAGCGGGACAGAACGGCGGGAATTTTGCCAGC
>JAYVRW010000098.1:0-26111 GCA_043775925.1 Blastocatellia bacterium | reverse complement strand
AATTGTTGTAGCTGCCTGAGAGAGGTAAGCCATCAAAGAAAAGAGCAGCCAGGGTGCCGTCTGTGCTGACAACGTTGGTGTTGGTGAGCTTGGAGAGAGCCTCAGCACCAAGGTTAGCTGCATGTCCGCTGGCAAATTTGACGTATTCATCACCAATCAGGCTGTTCAGCACGACCGGCAAACCGTCTTTATCGGTAGCGACTGCCACCACATAGCCCATGACGTCAGGATCAACTTCGGACATATTGAAAGCAAATGTCTGATTCGGCGTCAGGCAAACATAAGTGTCGGCAACGGTACAAGTGGCGCTGTCCACAAAGAAAAAGTGAACCGTAGCCATCTGTAGCGAATCAGTATTGGTAATGTTGATCCGGGTATTTTCCGTGCCTAGATTAGCGATTTTTGAGGTGTACACTGGATAAATCAGGACTGATCCGGCTTTCTGATCACTGACGCCTGACGTAGCAGGAATGACTAGTCCAGGGTCTGCAGCCAGGGCTGACATTGAAGTTAAGACCAGCGCGACGAACGCCAGCATGAGGTGTGTGAGTTTGTGTGAGAGTTTCATAAAATTTGCTCTATTTCGACCTAATTGGGTCGCATTAATGTAGATAAACCAAAGAAGAAATAACAGAGGGCGAAGCGACTTCGCCCTCTGCTATTGCATAGCGATTATCTGGCACAAGAAGCGCCGAAGACCGGAATTATATAGTTCGCAGACGACGAGTAGGTCAACTTGTGAAGGTTATGACCGCCAGTGTGCGCGTTCTGATCCGTGGCGGAAGCTGGATTGTAATTCAGAACTGCACCCAGCATCGCCACATCGGAAGTGGCCCAGAACTTCATGTAGCCCGCGCCACCTTTCGGAACAACGGTCGTGAAACGCGGCGCAGTCCGTGGGAATGCATTGCTCAACGAAGACTTGAGCTGGCAACCACCTGAAAAGGTGAAGCTGTATTCCTTCTCATTCGCGTCAAACAAAAGCCCGAACACACTGCCGATGCTAGAGGCTCCAGTAAGTAAACTGCCACCGACACGATTTAAAATCAGCAGCGTGTTATTGCCATCTGCGATGCTCTGCACGTGATCCACTGCGAGGACTCTTGGCAGCAAATTGTAATTAACACCATCGAAAGCAAGCGTTGCGGTAACACTGTTTGCATCACATCCAGCAGGAGCAGCAATAGCAGCGATAGCTTCGGCACCGAGATTCGCGTGGTGTCCACTCGCAAACTTGACGGATTCATCACCAATCAGATAGTTGAACTGGATCGGGCAGCCGCTAGCATCAGTCGCCACTGCGACAATGTATCCCATGATGTCAGGATCAAGTTCTGACATGTTGAATCCAAAAGTCTGGTTCGGCGTCAGACAGACATATGTGTCAGAAGGTGAGCAGGTTGAGCCATCCACGAAAAATAAGTGAATAGTGGCGCTAGTAAATGTATTGGTATTGGTAATGTTGATTCGTGTATTTTCAGCGCCAGGATTAGCGATTTTTGAGGTGTACACATTGTAAAACAGCACTGATCCGGCTTTTTGGTCACTGATGCCTGACGTAGCAGGAATGGTTAGTCCAGGGTCTGCAGCGAGCGCCATTGTGGCGACGGCAAAGAGGGCAGCCATTGAAAGAAATAATTGTGTGAGTTTGTGTGAGGGTTTCATAAAAGTTTCTCCGTTAAAGTTTAGTGAAAGTTAAAGTTTAGTGAAAAAGTGTTTTTGTCCAATCCGAGTATTGCTACAGGTAAAATCCTATTAACAACCAGGCGGAATTATCGGGAGCTTCAGAGTATTACTCGGACTCAGGGGTCAACTTGTGCAGGTTGTGTCCCTATCCGTAAACTGACGGGCTTGTCGCATTCCCGTTCTGATTAATTACTGCGCCAATGATCGCTGCCCAGAATTTCATCCAGCCGTTCTGCTCATGACACTTGGCGCGTAGTTAAAAATCTGCTGACGAAGAGGGGGAGGAGTGTCAGGAATTCGTCTGCATTAGATGTAAAGCGATAATAAGAGGCGTCTTCCAGTTTCCATCGGATGCTGTCCCGATGGAACTCAATAGCCTGAAATATGCAGTTAGAAGAAGATGACCAATCAGAAATTAGCGAGGAGATGGCAGTGAATCGCTGAATCGCAGGGGGGGAATGTATATTGTTAAAAATCAAAACTGTCTGCCGGAATTATGAGGTGATTTTTATTTACGAAAGTGAGTTTAAATTATTTTTATAATGATCGTCAATGGTAAACCCTTGTGTCATAAAAATAGAGGTAATTTTGTGTTACTTCTCTTCCGGCTTTACGAACTCAACGGCAATCGGCTCGCCATCAAATTTTGCTTTCGCATCGGTATTGCTGCGATACACGATACGAACAGGTTTGGCGGGATTGAAAACTTCACAAGTAATGTTTTCGCCGATACCCTGTGTGAAGCTGACGAATTCCAAACGCTGCGGCGTAGTCGTATGAAACACCAGTTTTCTGTTATCTACGGTCACGTACAAAGTCGTACCCTGCGCCGTACAATCCATTTTCGTCAAGAGTCCGGTCACACTATCACCATCATTTCGTCGGCGTAGCATCGGCCTGCCGGGAGTATACGTCGAAGTCGTTGTGTCAAGAGCTCCAGCGCTGATATTACTTTGCGTTGGCTGGGTTGAATTTCTATTTTTTTCGTAGGCTTCTGTATCGGCTTTATATTTGGCAATTTGCTCAACCATCCGATTAATTGAATCAAGCAATGATTGCGCCTGATATTTCATGGAAGAATCTACCGCACTGCGGATAACCGGCTCAATCGTTTTCTTGGCGAGGTCGTATTTCTCCTGACGCATATAAATCTGCGCTAGTTGAAAGCCTAAATTATGATCGCCGGGAGCCATTTGCATCGCACGTTTGAGCAACGTAATGGTTTCATTCAATTCCTCCCCACTCACCAGATTGACAAATGCCAACGATGAATAGGCATGTGCAAAGGTCGGCTTAATTTCAATCGCCCGAATCAGGTTTGTCCGAATTAATGCGGCTTTTTGCTTATCGAATTCACCGGATTTGATGGCGTTCCCAACTCCCTGCTCTTTTTGCAGCAGAGCCTGCGCGTAGTAGTAATAGACCAAATGATTCTTTCCCGCCTTGTCGTAAGTGACAGCCTTTTCCAAATACTTCAAGGCCTCATCGGTGTTGCCTGTGTACGTGCGGAGTAATCCCAATGAAGCGTAGGCCGGAGCAAAAGTTGGATCGAGTTGAATCGCCGTCTGCAAATATTTCTCGGCATCGGTACGGCGTTGATGCGCCAGCAAATCACCCAGATGAAAATTAGCTTCGGCTTCGCTGATTTCTACGGCTGCCGCCATTTCGTCGTCAAAGGTGAGTTTCTCTTTGGAAGTAAAGGTCAAAACCGGGTATCTACTGTTACCAATATATTTTTTTAATTCCGCTTCCAGCGCCGCAAAATCTGTTTGGAACGCTTTGGTGAAAGCTTCCGCGACGGGCATATCCGAATTGATGTAATCTACAAACTGCATTAATTGCGGGCGGCGCTGCCCATTGTTTCCGAGCATCAAATAATGGATTAATGCCCACGATTCAGCATAAAAAACACCTTTCTTATCGCGTTCGTTATAATCCGGTGAATCGTGATTGACGGCAAATAATTGTTGCAACGCGAGGAATTTACTCTCGCGTAAAAAAAAGACGTGATTGCTAATCGGCGCGCCAAGCTGAACCTTCTTATCCTTATCAGAAACTTCAAACATGCTGTAAAACTCCGCGATGCCTTCGCCAAACCAGGGCGGAACATTCGCGGTCGAATCGTGTGTCAGCGAATGAACGTACTCGTGAAAAATAACGTGAAAAGGATTTTGTTCGTTGAATTCCGAAGTCAAGGTGATGTAGCTAACGTCCTGACCCGACTGGAAATATCCGGCGACTTCATTAACCTTGCCGTTATATCCGGGCATGAACGGCACGTAAGAGCTTTTATTTTTGAAGACGATCACTGTAATCGGGACGGGAGATTCAACATTGACGCGTGGAAACAATTGCGAAAAGACACTGCGAAATTGTTCCAGTTTCGTCCCCACAGTTCGGATGTCTTTTTCGCTGGCATTGCCAATTAAAGTAAAATGTTTGGAGTTAATTTTCAACCATTTATCTTTGGCAGCAACTGGCGCAACGAGTGCGAAAAAAATTAACAAGACGGCGAGGGTTTTCATTGAAATGTCTCCTGAAATTTGAAGAGGGCTTTACTTAATGCGTTCTGGCTCCACCAAAATATAGTCGTGCGCGACCTTTCCGTCAATAACGAAACTTGCCGACGTTAACGCCCATCACAGTTTATGCTAGGATTACTGATTATGTCGCAACGCTCCGAACTTCCGCTTAGCTTTCAGACATTGTATGACAGTCCGCTGGTGCGCGTGCTTGATTATCAATGTCGCGCTTGCCAGGGTGGCCCTGCCGCCGAAGAAAAATCCGAAGACAATCAAATTGTACTGATGCGCAACGGTGCGTTTCGTCAGCATTTCGGACAACGCAGCGTGACCGCTACTGTCAATCAGGCAGTTTTCTTTTCTAAAAATTCAACCTATCGTGTCAGCCATCCCAGTGATTGCGGAGATCGTGGCACGGTGTTGACGACTTCAGCGCGTGTACTGAACGACATCGTGCGCGAACTTGATCCATCAATAGACGATCATCCTGAAAGTCCGTTTCCATTTGTAGTCGGTCCGTGCGATAACAAAATTTTCCTGCGCCACCACGAACTTGTAAAACGTTTGGAAGCCGCGTCAAGCACACTGTTGGAACCACTCTGGGCAGAGGTGACGGCATTGCAATTGATGGCGGATGTCCTGGCAGCAGCATTTGGTCGTTATGATCTTGCGCCCGAACAAAAACGCCCTGCTACTACAGCGGACCACCTCGAACGCGTCGAAGCCGTCAAAACTTTTCTCGCCGCCAATTTGCAGCAACGCTTCACGCTTGATGATGTAGCACGTGCCGTCGGCGCTTCCCCGTTTCATCTCGCCCGCATGTTTCAGCAACACACAGGAACGCCCGTGCATCGTTACCTGATGCAGTTGCGGTTGCGGGTGGCACTCGAACGTTTGGCGGATGGAGCCAATGATTTGACCGCACTCGCGCTTGATTTAGGATTTTCCAGTCATAGCCATTTTACGGATTCATTTCGCCGAGAATTTGGCTCCAGCCCGTCTGTCGCGCGTCGCGCCAACTTGCTCAAATTGCGCAAGAATCTGGAAGTTTAATTTTGCCTGCCTTGCTATCTTTTCCTCATCAATCTTGTGCTTTCACATCAGCGTGATTGATTTGCGCAAGGTACTGTTTACTCAATTAAAAGGAGAAAATTTATGGATACGAGCAAATGCCCTGTGTGCGACTGGGACATCAACGATGGCGGAATCAAAGTCACTGTAGCAGGAAAAGAAATCACTGTCTGTTGTGACGAATGTGCTAAGCAGTCACATGAAAATCCTGCTAAATATGCTGAGGCAAACGCTTAACGTTATTGCCGTTTTTTACGCTGCGATCAATAACCATTAAGTTGTCGGTCGCAGCAAATTTATTGACGGATTTATCATGAGAACTAATAAAGGCGTTTCTTCGTAAGATTAATTGCACCATCGCAATCTGGACAATCTAAATAAATCATCCTATCGTTTATCTATGCATATCAATTGGAAAGTTGCTGAAAATCAATCGCCGATTATCTATAGCCGCAAGACCGAATGGAATGGCATCGGACTGCGGCATTACAATGTGCTGGCTGGAGAAATGGAAGAAACGACTTTCACCCGTCACGAAATTACGCTGCCGTTTCGCGGCTCTTTTACGACGACACGGCAAACACCCTCCGGTGATCAAAGATCAATTCTCAGAACCAACGGAACGCTCTGTGTGGTTCCGGCGTATCAACCGGTTTCGCTCAATTGGGAAGAAGAAGTTGAATGCCTGACGATGCTGCTTGATCCGGCGTTGCTCGTGCGGATCGCGGCGGAATCCTTACATGCCAAGCAGATCGAATTGAAAGCGGCTGGTAATATTGATGATCCGCTGCTTTGGCAAATTGGGCTGGCGTTGCTGGAAGAATCCCGGGCAGTTGCCCCGATGGGACGATTGTATGCGGAGTCATTAGCCAATACGCTGGCGTTTCATTTGCTGAAAAATTACACTGTAAGTGGTCATCAAACGCCAAATTTTGTCGGTGGCCTGGCAGGCAATAAATTGCGACGCGCCACCGAATTTATTAATGCAAATTTGTCTGATGATTTGACGCTGGCAGAGATTGCCGACATCGTGGAACTTAGCCCGTACCATTTTTCACGCGCTTTCAAACGCACGACCGGATTGACGCCGCAGCAATATTTAATGCAACGCAGAGGCGAATTGGCAAAACAATTACTCGCCAAAGACGGGCTGCCAATCATTGAAGTCAGTGCGCAGGTCGGCTTCAAAAATCAAAGCCATTTTACGACTTTTTTCAGGCGTTTGACTTCGATGACGCCAAAAGCATGGCGCGAAGCACAAATCGTCTAGCAGCCCGTGCGACTTACCGCAAACTCGCGTAAGAACCCGCAAGCAGCGGAAAGACGAAAATCCCTCCATTTTGTATCCTCCTCCTGACATTCAAACAGGAGGAAATATGCTGAAAAAATTAGTTTTGGGAATTTTGCTGACATTCGCAACTGTGAGTTCTACCCGTGCTGATGAAAGCAACAATGCGATGGAACAAGGGAATAATTTCTTTGCCACCGGACAACTTGAAATGGCCATCACGCAATACCGGATTGCGACCAGTTGGCCCGGCGAACATTTGGCGCGAGCGCATTTCAATATCGGAGTTTGTCACCATCAATTAGGACGCGCACGGGAAGCAGTCAATGAATACCAGCTCGCCATCGAAACAAATCATGGAAAGTATGTGCGAGCATCATACGCACTCGGTACGGCACTGAGTGAGCTTGGTGAATGGCAAAAAGCCAAGGTGGCCTTCACGCAGGCGGTAGAAGTTTCACATTCCAGCGACGCCGAATCACTTTTTCAACTGGCGCTGATTTTATCGCGTGAAGGTGATTACGAAGCAGCCGCGAAAAACCTTCGGCAAGCGATCAAGCACGAGAAAAAACATTTTCCCGGAGGTCATAATAATCTTGGGGTTTTGCTGGCCATCGTCGGCAGATACAGCGAGGCGCAAAGCGAATTTAAACTGGCGCAGGAGCAATCCAAAGGTAAAATGCGACAGGCGTCGCACAACTTAAAACTCTGTCAATCATTGATGAATTCAAATTCGTCAACCTTAATTGCAAGCCTGCAAACAACCAATCAGGCTCAGTAGCAAAGACAATTTAGACAGGATTTATGAACACCATCTTTATAAATCGTGTTTATCTATCTTGTTGATCCTGTCAATCCTGTCTAAATTGTCTTTCAATATCTAAAAATTTATGGAATCAAAATCATTAGACGTGCAATCAATTCTCAAACTTTACGAACTGCGACGCGATGAAAAAATGCGCGAAGCCAGAGCCTGGTACTTCACTGAATTCAATCCCACCAGCGCGACCGATATTGTCAAACTCATGCTGAGCGGGCAGGCAGAAAGCGCGAAATATCGGATGGTCACTTCGTATTGGGAGACGGCTTCGTCGCTGGTGAATAATGGTGGCATTGATGAAAAACTATTTCTTGAAGCCAACACTGAACACATCGCCATTTTCGCCATCATTGAGCCGTACATCGCCGAAGTTCGTGAAGTCTTTGGCGAAGATAATTATCTCGCTCATCTGGAACAACTGGTCATGAAAATTCCCAATGCTAAGCCGATCATGGCAAGTCGCCGCAAATTATTTGCGGGCTGGGCAAAGCGCGAAGAATAGCGGTATTGGCAATCAGAAAAAACATGTATTTAAAAAATCTGTCAGGGCAACCTGACGGATTTTTGGTATCTAATCATTAACCTGAAAATTGGAGAGTTTGCTTGATTCGGGCTATTATCACTGAGGTTCTGCGCCTACAACTATGGCCTGAACCAGACGACGAACTAAAGTATTAGTTTATTTTTTTCACGGCGGCTAGACGTTTGAACGAACTGATTGTATAAAGGCTTAACTCGACAACATTAATTTTTGCACATAAAACTTTTAAAGCAGTGGTGATCTAAATGGTTAAAATCATTGCGACCTTCAATGACTATACAGAGGCGCAAGCCTTAGTCAGTCGCCTGAGCGATTCAGGGATAAAAACAGATTTATTCTCGATTATTGATGCGCAACCCAAATTGCAAACGACACGAAGAGTCGGTTTGGGATTAGCAATCGGCTTGGGAGTGCTCGCGGCGCTATTTGTTCCGAACATTTCCTACTGGCATCTTTCATTGCCCATCAGCCTGCATTTACTGGGAGTGATTGGCTTTCGCATGTTGACGGGCGCAGCCACTGGCGGCGCAGTCGAATTCTTATTTAATAAAGCAATTTTACCCCGAACGATTAGTGCCAGATCAGACAGATTTTCAGTCGCGTTGGAATCAGATTTTGAGACGATTCAGCAGGTGCAACTCACCTTTGAAAGCTTCTATTCTTCCCACAATGAAAGGCTGTTTGATCTCGTCCAGAAATATGGCTACGAGCATCAATCATTTCTTTCTTTGTACGATGGTTCGGAAGTCTGGTTTGCTGCGAATAATGACGCCGCCGTCGTCTTTCGGCGAGTCGGTCACGTCGCCATTGTCACGGCAGCGCCGATGGCTGCGCGGGAAGAATGGGAAGCTGTCACAGCGCAATTTTTATCATTCTGTCAGAAGCAAAATCTGGATTGTTTGATGCTCCCGATCAGCCAGGAATTTTCCGAAGTGGCGCGTGCCTGTGGCATGGGACTGCTCCCCGTCGGCGAATCAGGCTACTTCAAATTACCCGAATGGAAGCCCGCCGGAGACCGTGCTAGAAAAGTACGCGCCGGAGTGAATCAGGCGCGCGGCGCAGGTCTCACCGTGAAAGTCTTCGATCCCGAATCTGAAATGTCTTTTGTGATGCGCAAAGAGATAGATCAGCTTTGCGAAGACTGGATTGAGTCCAGAGAAATTGACGCGCTCGGCTGGTTGCTGGAACTTAGCCCTTTCAAATTTTCCGAACAAAAACGTTATTTTCTGGCGCACAACGCCGCCGGAAAATTGGAAGGAATGCTGGCGTGTAGCCCAATCCCGGCGCGCAATGGCTGGTATCTGGAAGACCTGATTCGTAGTCCCAATTCCGAGCGCGGAGTCAGCGAATTATTAATCGTCGAAGCGCTCAAACAATTAGCCGCCGAAGGCGCAGAGCTGGCAACACTGGGAACTTCTCCGCTGGCAAATATTCAACCAGGCGAGCAGTTCAGGTTAATTGTGCGCGGGCTTCAATTAATCTACGACCGATTTGATTCGTATTATCACTTCAAGCAACTGCACCGCTTCAAAGCAAAATTCGCTCCGACCTTTACTGATACAGAATATCTTGCCGTCTGGCCTCCCCACGCACGCCTGCGAATGGTGCGAGCCGCGATCCTCGTTCTTGATCCCAGAGGCTTGACCGGAATGACTTCAGCCAAACTGCGTAAGCTCTGGAAAAAATTCAACCGTAATTAGAGTCATTCGCGTAAAATAAAAAGCTTGACTCGCTCAGCCAACTGGATAGAATCTTACCTTCTTAGCTCAATTTGTTACGCCAAAACGAATTACCCGAGACTTCACAGGAGACGATGAACGCATGAAAAACCTAACCGTATTATTTATTCTCGCCACGATTTTTTGTTCCAGCCTTTACGCACAGAACAGTAACTTTGGAAAAGAGGACGCGCTCGCAGCCCTCAAGAATGCCAAAGAATCTGTGAAGAAGCATTACTACGACAAAGAATATCACGGTATTAATCTGGATGAGCATTTCAAAAAAGCAGAAGAGCAAATCAAGCAGGCGCAGAACCCAGGTCAACTCATGGGAATTATTGCGCAAACGCTGATTGACTTTAATGACTCTCATTTGTTTTTCCTGCCTCCTCCCCGGATGAATCGTAATGATTATGGAATTGAGTTCAGAGCACACGGAGAAAATGTTCTGATCCACGCCGTCAAACCGGGAAGTGATGCTGAAGCAAAAGGACTGAAACCTGGAGATCGCCTCATCTCAATCAATAATTTCCCTGTGATTCGAGAAAAACTGTGGGTGCTGAGATATTTATTTTACGCGTTACGTCCGCAACCAGCTTTGCGCGTAGTCTTGCAAAGCCCTGACCAGCCGGAACGTACTGTTGATTTTAATGCCAAGGTGATTCAGGGGAAACGGGTCCTAGACTTAACGAACGACAATGGCGTTGATTTATTTGATTACATCCGTCAACTGGAGGAAGGGGATCATGTCAGTCGTCACCGATATGAAAAAATTGGAGAGGATATTTTTATCTGGAAAATGCCCCAATTTGATTTAGAAGAAGGCGATGTAGACATCATGTTCGGACGCATCAAAAAATGTAAGTCATTAATTTTAGACCTTCGCGGTAACGGTGGCGGCTACGTTGATACTCTCAAACGAATGGTCACGGATGTTTTCGATCAGGAAATAAAAATTGCCGAGCGCAATGGACGCAAAGAATTGAAGCCCATCGTAGCGAAACGATTCGCCGGCAACTTCACCGGTAAAATTATTGTTTTAATTGATAATAACTCCGGCTCCGCCGCAGAAATATTTGCGCGAGTGATGCAACTGGAAAAACGTGGAACTGTCCTCGGAGACCGTTCTGCCGGGGCTGTCATGGAATCTTTGCGCTACTCATTTCAATCCGGCATGAATACGATTATCCCTTATGGTTTCAGTATTACTGATGCAGATGTCATCATGAAAGATGGGAAAACTATCGAACACGTAGGCGTCACGCCCGACGAACTACTGGTTCCCACTGGCAAAGATTTAGCGGCGGGACGTGATCCAGTTCTGGCGCGTGCAGTTGAATTATTAGGCGGAAAACTCACACCAGAGAATGCGGGCAAAATGTTCCCTATTGAATGGATCAAGTAGCCAGAAATTTTCACATAATATTCCTCAACGGTGGCATCAAATGTGATGTCACCTTTTTTGTTTTCACGCCTTCGCCTATACTACTTCTCGTCTGACGATAAACACTCATTCCTGCAATTCAATTTGGAATCAAACTCACAAGTAGTTTTATTCAGGAGCTAATTCGATGGCTGAGAAAGAAGAGCTAAGCACACCAGAGTGGGATCGCATCGCGGCGACCGACGAATTCAAAAACTTGATCGCTGCCAAAGCAAAATTCATTGTGCCTGCGGTCATATTTTTTGTGATTTATTATTTTGCGCTGCCCGTACTGGTCGGTTTTGCGCCTAAGCTGATGGAAACTCGCGTGTTTGGCGTCATTAATATTGCGTATTTATTCGCGCTCTCGCAATTTTTCATGGCGTGGATTCTGGCAGCGATTTATGTGAAGAAGGCTGGCAGGTTTGATGAAATGGCGCAGGGAATAATTAATAAATTAAAAAAATAAATTTTATCCACGAAGGACACTAAGAAACACGAAGGAAGGCAGTAAAGTTATTTACGTGGGACATTCACTGCTGTAATGAAAAACTTCGTGTTTCTTGGTGCCCTTCGTGGATAAAAATCAGGAGTATTCATGTCCGCAGCACTTTTAATGTTCTTGTTCTTCATTGCGATTACGCTGGGGATCACGTATTGGGCAGCCAAAAAATCTTCCGGCTCCAGCGACTATTTCGCCGCCGGACGCTCCATCACTGGATGGCAAAACGGCTTGGCGGTCGCGGGTGATTATATGAGCGCCGCCTCGTTTTTAGGCATCGCGGGACTCATCGCCTTTAACGGCTACGACGGATTTATGTATTCGGTCGGCTGGCTTGTGGCCTATTTAACAGTGCTGTTAGTTGTCGCTGAACCGCTGCGCAATGCGGGGAAATATACGATGGCGGATGTCCTGGCGTATCGTTTATCGCCACGTCCGGTACGTGCGATGGGAGCGTTAAGTACACTCACCGTCAGCACTTTTTATATGATCGCGCAGATGGTCGGAGCCGGAGCTTTGGTGTCATTATTACTCAAAGATTCGGGCATCAATTTTCAAACTGCCGTCATCGGTGTCGGCGTTTTGATGATCGTGTATGTCGTCTTCGGCGGGATGCTGGCGACGACGTGGGTGCAAATTATCAAAGCCATCTTGTTGATGAGCGGCACGATTTTATTGAGCTTTTTAGTGCTGAAACATTTCGGCTTCAGCTTCACAAATTTCTTCAATGCAGTAGCTAATGTGCAATATCACGATGCCGCCGGAAATTTAGTCACGCAGAATTTCATGACGCCGGGGCTGAAATATAAACCACCTTACGGCGCATGGGATTTGATTTCGTTGGGAATGGCTTTGATTTTTGGGACGGCAGGATTGCCGCATATTTTGATTCGCTTTTACACTGTGCCGGACGCGAAAACTGCGCGCATCAGCGTCGTCTGGGCGATGGCAATTATTGGCGTATTTTATATTTTGACGACGTTTCTGGGCTTCGGAGCCGCGACGATTGTCGGGCGTGATTTCATTGCCAAAAACGGCGGCACGAATATGAGCGCACCATTGTTAGCGCAAGCGATTGCAGGTGATTTATTCTTTGCATTTATTTCCGCCATTGCATTCGCTACGATTTTGGCGGTAGTGGCCGGATTGACTATTTCCGCGTCCACTTCATTCGCGCATGATTTCTGGACGAACGTTTTGAAGCATGGCAAAGAAAGTTCTCCGCACGAAGAAGTGCGCGTCGCTCGCATCACCGCTTTTGTCGTCGGTGGAATTTCCATGGCGATTGCCATCACGCTTGGCCCAACCGCCAACGTAGCCTTTTTAGTTGCCTTAGCATTTGCGGTAGCAGCTTCGGCGAATTTACCAGTGATTGTGTTGTCGCTTTTCTGGAAAAGATTTAATACCAAAGGCGCAGTCGCAGGCTTGGCTACGGGGTTGATTTCATCGCTGGTTTTGATTTTAATCTCTCCCAGCTTCATGAAAACAAATCCAATTTTTCCGTTGGAAAACCCTGGGATTGTGAGTATTCCGCTGGGCTTTCTCGGCGCAATAATCGGGACACTACTTGGACGTGAGCCGGAAGCCGAAGCAAGGTATAATGAATTAAATGTCCGCGCCAATACGGGGCTGGGTGCAGAAAAAGCTACATCGCATTAGCGATGAAATCAAAAGGCAAAAGGACGGCGGATAATTCTTTTTACAAGGAAAGAAAATGGAGCGAAATGATTTGGGTGAGCGGTTGCTGAATTTTGCAGTTCGAATTATCAGGTTGGTTGAAGTGATGCCGAATTCAATTGCGGGCAGAAGAATTGGTGATCAAATTTTGCGGAGTGGCACTTCGCCGGGTGCGAATTATGAAGAAGCTCAAGGTGCTGAATCTCACGCTGACTTTACGCATAAATTACAAATTTCGCTCAAAGAAATGCGCGAAACAAATTACTGGTTGTGAGTCATTCATCGCACTGAATTACTCACACAAAACCGCTTAGGAAATTTAGTAGACGAGTCTGAACAACTCAAGAAAATACTCTCAAAAGCAGTCGCAACTGTTAAAGGAAAAGCCAAAAATTAAAAAAAGTAAGTGCCACATTTTTGCCTTTTAACTTTTGCCTTTTGATTTTTTTAGGTTTTATTATTTATGTCGGAATTATCTATCGAATCTACCCTCAACGAATCGCGTCTCTTCCCTCCCTCTGACGAATTCAAAGCCAATGCGCACGTCAAAGGCATGGACGAGTACGAAAAACTTTTTGCCGCAGCGGAAGCTGATCCTGAAAGTTATTGGGCTAAACAAGCCGAAAGCCTCCACTGGTTTTCCAAATGGGACAAAGTGCTGGAATGGAATTTGCCGCACGCGAAATGGTTTGTCGGAGGGACTACAAATGTTTCCTACAACTGTCTTGATCGTCATTTGACTTCGTGGCGGCGCAACAAGGCTGCGATTATTTGGGAAGGCGAACCGGGCGAATCACGCACGTTGACCTATCAGCAACTCCACACCGAAGTTTGCAAATTTGCGAACGTCCTCAAAAAACAAGGCGTAGCCAAAGGCGACCGTGTAGCGCTTTACATGCCGCTCATCCCTGAACTTGCGATTGCGATGCTCGCCTGTGCGCGAATTGGCGCAACGCATACGATTATTTTTGGCGGCTTTTCGGCGGACGCACTCAAAGACCGCATCAACGATTGCGCCTGCAAAGCCGTCGTGACAGCCGATGGAGGCTGGCGGCGTGGCGGAGAGGTAAAGCTCAAACCCGCCGTTGATGAAGCCTTGAAAAGCACTCCGACCGTGACTTCCTGCATTGTCTTCAAACGTACTGGCACACAAATCACAATGCAGCCGGGGCGCGATCATTGGTGGCACGAACTCATCGAAACCGTTGACGACAATTGTCCGGCGGAAGAATTAGACAGCGAACATCCGTTGTTTATTCTGTACACTTCCGGTACGACCGGAAAGCCCAAAGGAATTTTGCATACGACGGGCGGATATTTGACGCAGGTCGCGGTCACAACAAAATTAGTTTTTGATCTCAAGGACGAAGATGTGTATTGGTGTACTGCCGACATTGGCTGGGTCACGGGTCACAGCTATGTCGTCTACGGGCCGCTGGCAAATGGGGCGACAAGTTTAATGTACGAAGGCGCGCCAAATCATCCGAATCCAGATCGCTTCTGGCAAATTATTGACAAGTACAAAGTCAACATTTTCTATACGGCTCCGACTGCGATTCGTGCCTTTATTAAATGGGGCGAGCAATGGGTTTTGAAACATAATCTTTCCAGTCTGCGCCTGCTCGGAACCGTCGGCGAACCGATCAATCCCGAAGCGTGGATGTGGTATCACCAAATTATCGGTCAGGGGAAATGTCCGATAGTTGATACGTGGTGGCAAACGGAAACGGGCGGCATCATGATTTCGCCGTTGCCCGGAGCAACGCCGACTACGCCGGGAACTGCGACGCGCCCGATTCCAGGGATTGCGATTGATGTCATCACGAAAGAAGGGAAAAGTTGCGGCGCAAATGAAGGCGGTTATTTAGTCATCAAGAAACCGTGGCCTGGAATGCTGCGCACAATCTGGGGCGATGATGAAAGATATAAGCAACAGTATTGGTCAGAAATTCCCGGTTACTATTTTGCCGGAGACGGAGCGCGCAAGGATCAGCACGGCTATTACTGGATTATGGGTCGCGTAGACGATGTGCTGAATGTCGCCGGTCATCGCCTCGGAACTGCCGAAGTTGAAAGCGCTCTCGTGTCGCATCACACCGTTGCCGAAGCCGCCGTAGTCGGGCGTCCCGATGATTTGAAAGGCTCAGCCATTGTCGCGTTCGTGACGCTTGAAGGCGGACGGACAGGCACGGATGAATTGAAGATTGAATTGCGCAATCACGTCGGAAAAGAAATCGGAGCGATTGCGAAACCGGACGATATTCGTTTCACGGATACGTTGCCGAAAACACGCTCAGGAAAAATTATGCGGCGGTTGTTGCGTGAATTAGCAGCAGGCGGAAAAATTTCCGGCGATACGACGACACTGGAAGATTTTTCAGTGCTGGAGAAATTGCGCGAGGATGATGAGTAAACGAGTGTTAGCCTGGTGCGATGCTAACTTCTACGATGTTTGATTGCTTCAACAAAACCAGAAATTGCACTATGTACTTGCTGAGCAATTACGGACTCAGAAGCTATCTCAACTGCTTCCATCCGTTTGCCATCTAAGGCAACTGTCTCGAAAGTAAGTATCGCGCCCATCGTATTGATAATCTCTATCAGAGAAGCCTGTGCGTGCGTAGCGCGCGAGGAAGCATTAATAAGTGCGACAGGTTTTTTATACAACTCACCGCTGCTGACAATCCAATCCAGCGCATTTTTCAGCGAACCGGGTATACCATGCGCATATTCAGGGCTTGAGATCAAGACACCATCACATTGCTGCAACTGGTTACGAAATCCCATGACAATTGTCGGTGCATTTTCTCCGTCATCATCAGGATTGAAATGCGGCAGCGACGCCAATCCTTCAAACAAAGTGATGTCAACGTCTGCCGGAGCCAACAACTTCAAGGCCTCAAGCAAAGTTGTGTTTGAAGAGCCTTTCCGCAAACTTCCTGAAATCGCAAGGATATTCATTACCAGATCCGTGACTACCTTAAAAAGTTACAAAAGGATGTTCGTATCAGCAGCACCATCTCCACCTTGCTCCCTCAGCAAATCTTCCTTACGTTGCTGTTCTAAATAATTATTGATGTCATCAGCCGTTTCGTCTTCCGGCCAAAAACCTGCTTTCAATTGGGAAATTTTCTGTAAGGGCGGCGTACGCCTGACTCCCGCAGGAATTATATCTGATGGCGCGAATTCCTGAATACTCAAGCGGATACGTCTGGGTTGAAGCTGCTTTTGAAGTGAGAGTGACACGGTAGCGATCAACTCCAATTGTTCATCAGGCGTAAGCTGGGCAATAGTATTAAATACAGTTTGTAAATGTTCTGTCATTCATTCCTCCTTCCTGAAATCTCCAACTAGGCTTATCATTATTTTCCAAAAATTCGCTCTACAGATGACGCTTGATTTTCTCGTTGCACTCTTTCTTAAAAGGTATACCCAAACGCCAAATTGAAATGACCTGACGCTTGCCTGCCGCTCGAATAATCCGTCCACAGTTTGCGATACTCCAATGACACCAAAAAATTATGTCGTAACTGCCAGATGAAATTCCCAAAGGCTGCCTGATTTTTGAAGCGGGTAGTGGCTGTCGGTAAGCCAAAAAGTACATCAGAATTACTTGGATCATCCTGTCCATACGCGAAGTTGAAATCTAAATCGTGCCTGGCGTGGTACGTCAGTTGTGACCATCCGCCGCCTGATCTCACACCGCGCAGTCTGGTCGCCGAATCACTGAGCCGCCCCGTGAAAGCATACTGCCGTTCATTTCGATTCCCTGCTGCTTCGCCTAAATTATTTGCATTGCCGAAATAGGCTTCGCCCGTCAAATCAAATTTTGTCCCCAGTGGCACCGCCCAATCTCCGGTGACAGCGTAAGAATTGACGCTCCGCCCTAATGGAAATGGACGTTTTTGTACATAGCCACCAAAACCTAATTCAAGTTTTTTTTCAGAAGCCAGCACCCGCTGAAAACCTAAGCGCGCCTCATAACCAAAGCCGCCTTCAATCACCGTTCCCTGCAAAGTTTCTCCGAACGGCATCAACACTCCACCTTGAAGCTGGAACTCTGACTGATCATTCGCTTTCACGCGATGTTCGATTTGTAATTGCGGACGCCATTGCCAGAGGTTTCCCGCTCCGGTTAAGGGAGCAAACCAGACCGCCGCTAACGAAGTTGGATTGCGAGGTGAAATCAGCGGCTCACGTTGCCCGACGATTAACGAAGTGCGCTCCCAGTCGAGTCTCGCTGAAGCAGTAATAATTCGCAAAGCTCCCAGCACATCGCCGCCGGCTCCCCAGAAATCAAATTCAGCTTGAGCGCTGACCTGTGCTTCGCCCAATGATTTTCCGAGGCGTGGGCCGTGCAATAGAATTCCAAATCTGCTTTGACGCAGTGAAGCTCCGGCGTTGTTTTGGCGAATTGTGGAGGGCGAGTTCGGAGCCGAGAGCGGGACATCGTTGACAGATGAATCACGCGTATTCAAATACGTATTCGCCAGAATCGTCCCGTAAATTTTCACGCGTGTCTTGGAATCACTCTCGACTTTCGTTTGCGCCTGCTCTTTGATTTGCGCTTCATGAACATCTGTTTTTTCAGCCAGTGCTTCGAGCGTCGCGTGGAGATCAGGAGAAGAATTTTGATTATTATTTGGCATTGAAGCCTTGTCATTTAAGCTCATCACGGCTTGCCGCAACCGTTGCAGCTCTGACATATTTTGCTCTAAACGTTGGAGCAATTGTTCATTTTGAATTCGAATTTGTCTGACTTCATCCTGAGCTTTTTCGGCGAGAGTGATTGCCCGTTGTAATTGAATTTTTAATTCTTCGTTCGGAGCTGGTGGTGATGAAGTTGTTTGCGCGAAGCCCGTTGCGCTCAATAAAAATAATACGATCAAGCACGAAACCAGTAATTTTATCTGCTGAAAAAGCTGCTTAAAATGGGCTTGTTTGCTCATAAAATAATCCGCGTGATGTTGAGAAGGGCAACCGGAACCGTCCGGCTCAATTAATCCTGAGAGCAATAATAAATGAACCTTGGAAAACGTAGGATTCTGCCGTATCCGCCGAAAAAATTCGGTTCCGTCTAATCCCGGCATGACTAAATCACAAACGACAACATCCGGGATTTCAAGTTGCAAAGACTCCAGTGCGGCATAGCCATCAGTGGCTTCCAGCACTTCGCAGCCTTCACTTTCAAGGGCAATAGCAGTGATCGAACGAAATTCCGCGTCGTCGTCAACTAATAAAACTTTAATGGACATAAATCACCTCTCGTGATGATAAGGCAAGGTGAAAAATAATTTCGTACCTTCCGCTGAAGTCTGCGCAACGCCAATTCGCCCGCCGTGCGCTTCGATGATGCCGCGAGCAATCGCCAAGCCTAATCCGGTGCCACCAAATTTTCCCTGACTGACAAACGGCTCAAACAAACGATCCTGAATGGCGGCTGGAATGCCTGTGCCATTATCTTCAATTTCAAGTTTCAGATTTGCATCCTGAACATCGGCACGGATTGTCACCTGTGCGTCATTTTTTTCTTTCGGCATCGCCTGACAAGCATTCAATAAAAAATTATCCAGCACTCGCCGCAGATGCTCTTCATCAACCTTGATAACTAATTCGGAGGGAACCTCGACTACGATTTTCACTTTCGTGCGCAGTTGTGGCAAGAGGTTACTCACACTCCGTTCGACGATTTGCAAAAGCTGATGTGGCTGTCGGTTAAGCTGATAATTACCCCGGGAAAAATCCAATAATTCAGTCAGCATGACCTGCATTCGCTGCGCCGCTTTCATCTGATTTTCCAACAAGGATTGCCTGCGATCAGGCGCGAGACTTTCGCGTTGGAGAAGCTCCGAAGCGGTCGTAATCGCGGCTAATGGATTACGTAAATCGTGGACAATCGAAGAAGCCATTTGCCCAATTGTCGCTAACCGTTCCTGCTTCAATAATTCATTTTGTGAGCTGCGTAACGAACGTCGCATCAAATCAAAGGCATTCGCCAGTTCTCCCAATTCACCATGCGAGGCGGCTTTGATTTCGTGGTCGTAGTTCCCTCGCCCGACTTCACGGGTACTTTCAATCAGCGATTTGACGGGCTGCGTAATTCTGCCAGCAATAAAATAACTCAATAAAAATGCGGCGGCGATGCTCATCGTCCACAGTAGCAACAATAAATTGGAGATTGAACTGAACAGTTTTCCGGCTTCTTCCAGTGAACGAATCACGACGACCTGTCCAATTCGTCGCTGTTGAAAATCAAGTAATTGCCGCGAAAAAGCCAGGCTCAAACGGTCTTCGATTTTCATCTCAATCGGACGTTTCACTTCGGCGCGACTGATGTCAGAGGAAGCAAGGTTTTGTGCCAGACGACTTTCAGTTTCAGTTGCCAGCGAAGAGGCATAGATTCGATCCTGTGCTAAAAACACGACTTCGCTATGAATTCGACTTTGAATTTTTGTGGCTTTCGTCCGACTCAACTCAGCGCCGACTCCCAGCACGGCCAACGTATTCTGATATTCAGTATTGCCCGATTGCAAAAGAACAGGAGTGAGTGTCAATTGATAAAGTTTGCCGTTCAGAATCACGACTGCCGAAGTTTGCTGCTGACTTTCGACTACTATTTTCACGGCTGTCATTTGTTCGGCAAGATTCGTTTCCTGACCATTTACTTCAGCAAAAGTAATTTTCCCGGCGCCATCGCTAATTAATATCAAATCAATCTGCGCCGTATTTTCACCACTCAAATCCGCCATCATTTGTCGCAAAGTTTCACGGTCTTTCGCCGCCCGCGAATCTCTCAAAACAGTTTTCGTAATCGAAGCATTCGCCATCGTCGTCCCGATGGCGGACAAGCTTCGCACCTGTTCTTCCCACATGGAATCGTAAACGGGCAATAAATCTTCGACTTCGGCTCGCACCTGTTGTCGTGCCGTACCAACCACCTGTTTATTAATAACCAAAGCCGCGATGATTAAAATAATAGTAGAGAGAAGCGCTGAAGTAATGAACAACTTGGTACGCAGATTAAGGCTGAAGAACTGTGACAATTGAGGATTTGAAGAGGCATCAGACATGATTGATTGTAGGTACGATAGGCGTCCCGCCTGTCGCTTTCTTTCAACTCAAAACCCGAAACTCGAAACCAGATTCGACACGCGGGACGCTTATCGTACCTACAATTCGTACCCTACTTTTTATAGGCGGGGCGGTTTCGTTCATTATCGTAATGCTCGCCGTGTTTATTGGCGTGTGGAGCCGGAACATAGCCCGCTTCATTGATTCGAATAACGCCCAGATCAATGGTTCCGCTCCCGCTAATATTCACCGTTCTCGTCAGTGCGTCAAGTTCCGATTGCGTCGCCCGTTCGTGCCAGACCTTCAGTTGGTAGCGACCTTCGGGAACATCCGCCAAACTTAGATTGCCCGCTTGATTGCTTTGCGAAAAATACGGAGTATCTATGGTGATAATAACAGCGCTCATTTGTGGGTGAATATTGCAGAAGATATGAGAGATGCCTTCGCGGTTAAAAAGTACGGGTCGTGATTCTCCGCTGGCGTATAAACCAAGGTCAAAACGCTTGCCATTGAAGACCGAAAAGACGTTATGAAAGTAAGGATCGGAATTCGGAAAATCAACTTCGGCTCCGCGCTCGACTACTAACAAATGAGGCAGGAAGCGCTTGCCACGTTGATCCATTCTCAGGCTTTTGCGCACAGGCTTGCCGCTGACCAGCCCTGGAGCTGACAACCAGATCACAACTCCACTGGCGTCAATTTTCCCATTGTTGGATTTCACTTTGGAATTCAGCAACTCAACTCGTGCTGTAACTCTGGCGCGTTGCGGCGGACGCGCTGCTCCCACCGTCATCAGGAAGCTCAGAATAATGATGATTCCGAAATAATGTGCCTTCAACATTGCTTAGAATTGTAACGGGAAACACACCAAAAACAAACGCACTCGATCCGCAGGTATCAGTTGCTAACATTTCTAAACCTCCCCTGAAGTCTTGAAACAAAGCCTGCAAATCGAGTGCGATGTATTAGTTTTAGAAGCTGTGCAAAGACGATGATCCATTAAACTTAGCGGGGTAATTCTCATTCAACCGCCGGCCTTTATGGCTGCTGAATAAACTTACCAGTTTTTCAGAATCACATTTCTTCTAAAACTAAACTCAAGATTACTTAACGTTAATTTTGACAGTGTTGGCGGTTTTGCCTTCCGCCGTCAAAACCAAGTCAACCAGACCACCTGCCACCAGTGATCTCGGCAGGAAAATATTGATCTGGTCTACTCCGACAAAGGTTCCGTGCGGGCCAGCGTATTGAACGGGCAAAACAGTCGTCCCGATTTTGACGCCAACGTTGCTGAGCGCCATCGTATTACGCAGACCAGTCCCGTAAAGCACAAGGTACAAACTATCGGTCTCGTTTTTCCAATCAATCGGGATCGCTGACCACACACCACCAGTATTTTGCGCAATATCTTCAAAGGTCACAGTCGTCCCTGAAATTCTTTGCACCTGTGCCGCGGCTAACCCCGTTCCATCTGAAGTAACGGTAAAGACTCCCGGTGAAACAGCCGCTACTTTAATCTTGCCAGTAGATTTCAGCCCATTACTGTTGGTAATCATCACATCCGCGTTCCCTGTCGCCGTCCCATTCGGAATCTGATAGTTTACCTGACCAGGCGAAACAAAAAATAACCGCGCCGGACGGTCATTACCATTGGCATCTCTGACGCTCGCAGTTGTTCCACCCAGAACGATGGGTAACTGAATCCCTGGCGTGACCGCATCTGTATCCGTCCCAGTCGCATTCTGCGTAGCCAATTCCACCCCATAAGCAGAACCAATCCCCCCAGCCGTGACATCAGCCGTAGTCGCGCTGGCTCCATTTTGCGTGACAACATCCGGCGTTAATTGAGCCGAAGTCGTATAAATCTGATCGCCGGCATTAGAACCTCCACCGTTCGTCACATTCCCCGCAGCATAGAATCCAATTTTTCCAACTCTGGTGGCAGGAGCCATCCACTTAAATGACCATTCCGATTTATTCACAGAGGTAGCCGCTGTGCCAGTTTGAGGTGCGGCGGAAGGAAAATGATTAATATAGGTTCGCGTTGTTCCACTGTAAGCCACAGGTGCGCTGACCAACGTTCTGGTCGCATCAGTGGTGGTCAGCGTTCCAGCGGAATTTCCGGTCGGATCTAATACTACTAATTCAAATCCAAATTTTACGGCGTTAGGATCAATTTGCGAAACTGCAACCTTGACCGTGTATTCCTGACCAGGCACATAACTGCTTGGCAAATCCAATATTTCAATCTTGCCTCCGGTCGTCGGATTGTTCAGATTCAGAAGCGAATTGGCGACGTTGTTGGCGTCACGATGACAAGCAGTGCAGATTAGCTCTGCCGGAACCGCGCCAAAGGCAGGAGCGCCAGTGCGCGAAGCTGGTGGAGCTGTCAGACTCCGAGCCGCTACCGGTGTTTCATTCCACTTAAATCCAATCAGCACGGCCAGCACGGCCACGCTGAGCAGAAGCATCTTCAAAGTTTTATTAATAGGGGTTTTCATGTCGGGTCTCCTCGTTACTACAAAGATAGTTTTGGTAGTACTGACCATCGGAACGGGGTTTTGAATTCTGGGAAATTCAAACGCTCAACCAATCAGAGGTCGTGCTACATCTTTCTATCTAATATTTATTTTTTTGGAACAGGTTTACTACACTTAATTTCATTGCAAGCTCCGTTCCGCAATTTTATTGAAGATTCCACAGCATTTAGTGGTGACAACTCCTGATAACTGTCTCGAATAGAGTCAACCTGAAGACAAACCGGCTCAGTTCGAGTCAGTTATTTAAATTCCGGGTAGCCAAATTCATTGCTTTTGAGAGGCTTAAGCACCAGAGGTGCGACATATTTATAGTATTGGACAGCATTGGACTTTCAAGCTCCAGCGGAGCGGCAGATCATCTTTCGCTCCGCTGGAGCTTTGCGATAATAACTACACCGTTACTATAAACTAGGTAGCTCCTCTGCCGGATTTAAAACTTTAAATGTTCGTCACTAAATCAAAGCTCTGACTGGTACGAGGATTGCTTATCCCTTTCTCGTTAGAGTCAATCATATCGGCCCCAATAGTAGGGGGGTCTCCTTCTAAATTATGACGGCAGCTCGACCTATGAAAGATCAATCTATCAATGCATCCGACAAGTTCGAGCGCCGTTCTTTTTTGGGCGTCATCACTGGTCTCATCTCAACAGCAATTGCTACATTTTTGGGAATCACGATGGCGCGATTTTCAATTCTCCCAGCGTTCTCGAAATCGAAAGAAGCGGGATGGATTGACCTCGGCAAGCTGACCGACTTGCCGGAAAACAAGCTTATCAAAAAATCAATCACCGTCGAGCAGGAAGCCGGGTGGGGGCAATTCAAAGCGTTCCGGTTGTTATGGGTCATTCGCAAAGGAGAAGAAATCTCAATTTTCTCGGCGGTCTGTCCGCACCTCGGGTGCACTGTCAACGCCAAAGAAGAACATTTTCTGTGCGCCTGTCACGGCAGCGAGTGGAGCGATGCAGGGCAAAAATTAGCTGGCCCGTCTCCGCGCAATCTTGACCAACTGGAACATCGGATCGAAAACAAAATTCTTCAGGTTCGCTATCAGGATTTCAAACAAGGAATTTCTAAACAAGAGTCAGTCTAAAAGTCCAAAACATTTTCTCAATCAACAATGAAGTTACCCGCCCCACAATTGGCTGATTTGTATGACTGGATTGACGAACGCACCGGCGTCAAAGGGATTTTGCATGGGCTGCTGAAAGAACCCATTCGCGGAGGCGCACGCTGGGCTTATGTTTTCGGAAGTATTCTGCTTTTTCTTTTCACTATTCAGGTTGTCACTGGAATTGCTCTTTCGCTCTATTATGTTCCCACCGCTGACCACGCGCACGCCAGCGTCGCGTACATCCAGAAAGCCGTACCCGGTGGAGCATTACTGCGCGGGCTGCATCATTACAGCGCCAGCGGAATGGTCATCTTTGCCATCATTCATTTGGCACAAACGTTCATTTACGGCGCATACAAAAAGAAACGAGAACTGGTGTGGACCGCAGGCGGAGTCATGCTGCTCCTGATTTTCGGATTCGCCTTTACGGGGTATTTATTGCCGTGGGATCAAGCAGCGTATTTCGGAACCAAAGTCGGAGCTTCAATCGCTGGAGAAATCCCGGTCGTGGGCACAATCCAGCAAAAAATTATGTTGGGCGGAAATGAGCTGACGACTGCGACACTTTCACGCTTTTTCACAGCTCATGTTTTTTTGCTGCCGCTCGCGCTCGGAGCTTTCGTTGCCCTTCATTTATTGCTCTTTCGCCGCGCCAAGCCCGCTGGCCCGTTTCACGAACACGACGACCATCGCACCGAACATTTTTATCCCAAGCAAATTTTTAAGGACACGATAGCTATCCTCTGCGTCTTTGTTGTCATGGTCTGGATTGTGCAAATGAATCCGGCAGAACTGGGACCTCCGGCTGATCCGACTTCAGATTATTTGGCACGTCCGCCGTGGTATTTTCTGCCACTGTTTCAGTTATTAAAATATTTCCCGGGTAAGTTCATAGTTATCCCAACCGTCATTTTGCCGGGAATTATTTTCACCCTGCTGTTCTTACTTCCCTTCTTTGATCGCAGCGAAAACCGGCATCCACGACAACGCCCGGTAGCAATGGCGGTATTGTCTTTATTGCTCATTGGATCAATCGGATTAATATTCCTCTCAAAATATGAAGATCGGAAAAATCCTGATTTCAAAGCGAAGCTGACCGAACAGGACGAGGACGCGCGCGAATTTCTCAAGGCTCCATTTCAACCACAAGCAGTTGGCGGCGCAACGGCTCCGATCCCGATTCCCGTAGTTGCAATTGCCAATCTTGAACCTCCGGCGATTTACATCGAAAGCTGCGCTGAATGTCACGGCAACCACGCCGAAGGCGGCACGGATGATGAGCCTTCACTGATCGGCATCATCGAAAAAAAGAATCGCGCCAAAGAAGATTTACTGAAGATTATTAATAATTCTCGCAGCTACGGCTTGAAAAAGCCTATGCCCAGGGCATTTCCTGATCTTTCTGCCGAAGATAAAACCGCTATCGTGGAATGGATAGCCGGACTCAAAACAAAATAATTATTGAGGAAACCTGTATGAAAACCCTGCTCACATTTCTTACCGTCACAATATTTTTGGTGATGATTTCAGCGTCAATGGCAATGCCTGCATCGCCCGTTCCGGCGGTGGACGCAGCCGCTATCTATTCGGCCAAATGCGCTAAATGTCACGGTAGCGATGGTAGCGGCGTTGAAAAATATAAGAAAAAAGGACAGAAAGCTTTCACCGACGCAACGTGGCAAAAGTCGCGTTCTGACGCGCAACTCACCACCTCAATTACGAATGGAAAGGGCGAAGCAATGGCGGCGTGGAAAGGCAAGTTGACGGCGGAAGAAATCAAAGCGCTGGTGGCTTATGTTCGATCATTGAAGAAATGATTTTGATACTGCGGTAAATCCGGTAGAAAAAGAAAATGGCATTGAATTAGCGGCACAACCAGCATAGTTGCAACAGGCTTCGCGCTTCGCCAAGCCTCAGCTATTCCATTTGTGCAACTTTGGTTAATGATGAGAACTTTAATTCAATGCCATTGCCCGTTAATAACGAATTGCAAAAAATAAAAAACTCCTTGACAAAAAAGGGTAGTAGTAGCAAAGTGCGGGCTGTCCACTACCTATACAGATTAACTGATTTGAGACCCGACTTGAATTTTAAGGATGGCGTTCTCCATCCGCCAGTTCTTATCACAGCCGTATTCTTTAG
>JAYVRW010000097.1:0-26142 GCA_043775925.1 Blastocatellia bacterium | reverse complement strand
TTTGAAAAAGTGCGTTTGATGTATGACCTCGCCGCACTCGCGTTCGAGACTGATTCGACGCGCCTCGTAGCGTTGATGCTCGACAGTGTGAATTCGCCTGCGATTACCATTGGCGACGAAACGATGGCGGACAGCTATCACGCGATTTCGCACCACGGCAGGAAGGAAGACAAATTGCGGCAACATGAGAAAGCGGATCGCATGCAAATGCAGGCGCTCAATAAACTGTTCAGCGACTTGAAAGCGCGCAAAGAAGGCAACGATACGCTCCTCGACCGCACGATGATTCTTTATGGCACGAACATGGGCGATGCGAATACGCACGTGACGACGAACCTGCCGACGCTGTTTGCGGGCGGTGGATTCAAGCACGGGCAGCATCTGGCGTTCGACCGCGAGCGCAATTATCCGTTGCCGAATTTATTTGTGAATGTGTTGCAACGGCTGGGAATTGAAGCGGATAAATTTGCGACCAGCACGGGTACGATGCGTGGGCTAGAATTGGCGTAAGGTATTGCGTTCACAAAGCCACGAGAAGCGATAAACAAGAATCCCTTTGCCACGACGCGGCAAAGGGATTGGCAATTGTAAGTGACTCGCCCGCACACTCTCCGCGCACTACTCAAAATATGTTCACATTTGAATCCCAATGAACAATCAAAAAATTAGCCGCCGACAATACCTACGGTCTGCACCGATAGCCTCCGTTGCGGCATTGACTGCACTTGATGCGGCGAATGCCCAAAAAAAATCCTCCGCAAAACCTGCGCAAACTTCCGGCGGCATCAGCCTCAACGAAGATAACAGTCATTATTTTTTCACGCGTGCTGGAAAAAAGCTGGACGCCGAAACCGTTGCATCCTTCATAGATCAATATGCCAAAACACAAGTCCGCGAGTTAATGCTGAGCGCGAATTCGATGCGTACCAGTTTTGCCAGTAAAGTCTGGAACCCCATCTGGAAAGGCTACGACCCGAACGGCGCAGACGATCAACCGCTGTTTGCCAGCACGCCCGCTGCTGCTCGCAAAGGCGCACGAGGCTGGGTGCATACTGCCTGGCAATTGCATCAGGGCGGCATTGATGTTTACAAAATCTGGATTGAACGCGCACGCAAACATGGCCTCTCGCCGTGGATTTCGATGCGCATGAACGATGTGCATAACGTAGACGATGAGCACAGTTATATGC
Source organism: Blastocatellia bacterium (assembly GCA_043775925.1). Taxonomy (GTDB): domain Bacteria; phylum Acidobacteriota; class Blastocatellia; order RBC074; family RBC074; genus JAFDVL01. The sequence goes on along the minus strand of JAYVRW010000097.1, from coordinate 24,952 downwards.
ACAGCGATTTCTGGCGGCAGCATCCCGAATATCGGCGCGTCTCTTATCATCTTGAACGTTCAGCGGCGCGTTCGTTTGATTACGCGCACAAAGAAGTACGTGACTATCATTTCAAGCTGGTTCGTGAATATGCTGAGCGCTACGATTTTGATGGACTCGAACTGGATTGGATGCGGTTTGCTTATCACTTCAAACCCGGCAACGAGCAGGCAGGCCTGGCAATTCTGACGGATTTTACTGCTGAAGTTCGCAGCCTCTTAAACTTCTGGGAAAAGAAACGCGGACACAAAATTCGCCTCGGAGCGCGTGTGCCTTCGCGTCCACAGACCGCATTAACATTGGGCTACGATGCAGTCACGTGGGCGCAGCGCAAACTCATAGACTTCCTCGTCGTCACGCCGTTCTGGGCGACCATCGAACCCGACATGCCGATTGAACTTTGGAAAGAAATGTTGCGTGGAACTTCGGTGACGTTAGCGGCAGGCTTGGAACTTTTACTTCGCCCATATCCTGACGCCAAGCCGGTTCAATACAATTCTCTCGAAACCGTACGCGGTGCAGCGGCTTCTCTGTTGGATCGCGGCGCAGACCGCATTTACCTTTTCAATTACATGGATTCGCAAACTGCGATGGAGGATATTTATAACTATCCAACGCTTTTACACGAAGTTGGAAAACCGGAAACGCTCAGCGGAAAACCGCGCCGCCACATTTTGACCTACGCCGACACGTGGGCACCCGGCGAAGCGAGCGCGATTCCCTTGCCCAAAGATTGTCAAGCAGGACGATGGTACGGCTTTCGTTTGCCAACCGGCCCGAAGCCAGTTTCAGGCAATGTTGACGGGCTGATCGGTATCGAAGGCTTACCAGCATCTGAAGTCTTAAAAAGTGAAATCCGCGTCAACGGAGAAATTTGCAAGCTCACAGGTACAGCCAAATTACAAAAACCAAAACCAGAATCGCCTGTTTATAAATTTGCAATTCCTCGCACGCTGATGAATCGCGGCTACAATATAATTGAGTTTTCGGCGCAACAGAATTGTCAGATTGTTTGGGTCGAGATTGCGATGGAATCAAGCGTTTGAATTGAATCGTGTATAATCAAAGTATGGATGAGCAGGAAAAAGTAATTCAATATCTGGAAGAACATATCCCCGAATTGGCAGAGGCGGCAACTTCGCAAGCCTATTGGCAGGCGTTAGCTTCAGGCAGCAGTGTTTTGGTTTCTGACAATGGCACTATCAAAGAAGTATTTCCCGACGGAACGACGAAAATTATTCAGCAAAATGAGCCTTTTGTAAAAACCCGGAAAGGGCAAATTATTAAAATTAAATGAATGCACAAACTACTACGCCACGACTCAGAATGTTTGCGGGGCCAAATGGTTCGGGCAAGAGCACAATCAAATCAGTCATCCGCAAAGAGTTATTAGGCATTTACATTAATCCTGATGAAATTGAAGCGGAAATTAAGCAATTTGATTTTTTAGACCTCAGCAGTTTTGGCATTCTAGCTAATGAAACCGAAGTATTGGACTTTTTTCAAAACTCAATTCTCCTGGAAAAAGCAGATTTATTGGATGAAGCTGACAGCCTGCGTTTCAGCGAAAACAAATTAGATTTTTTTGCTGTTGAGGTAAATGCCTATTTTGCTTCGGTTGCTGCTGATTTTATTCGTCAAAAACTTATTCTCGCAAGAAAATCTTTCACGTTTGAAACCGTAATGTCCTCACCAGACAAAGTAAAATTGCTGGAAAATTCCAGTCATCTCGGCTATAGAAATTATTTGTATTTTGTCGCTACAGACGACCCAAACATCAATATTTCGCGCGTCAAACATCGCGTCAAAACAGGCGGACATAGCGTTCCCAATGATAAGATCACTGCTCGCTATTATCGCTCGTTAGATTTACTTTCGGCGGCAGTAAAACACACAAACCGCGCCTACATTTTTGATAATTCAGGTAGTAAATTGCTATGGATTGCTGAAATCACCGCAGGCGAAAAACTTGAGATTAAAATTGGGGCTGTACCTTTGTGGTTTAAGAAATATATGTTGGATAAAATCAGCTAAATTATCCGCACGGCGAGATCAGGCGATATAATGAATCCAAAGATAAACATTCCTGCCAGTAAAGAGGTGAGATTCCGTAATTCACGCCGCGAGTTCCTTTGGCAATCCGGCGGCGGTCTCGGCGGCCTCGCACTCTCCGTCATGCTCGGCGAAGAAAAGGCACTCGCACAAAATTCAAAGCTTCAGCATCCCGCCAAAGCCAAGCGGGTAGTCCATTTTTTTATGGCAGGCGCGGCGAGCCATCTTGATCTTTTCGATTACAAACCTGAACTCGTCAGGCGGCACGGGCAGCCGAGCGATTTCGGCGAGAATGTAGAAACATTTCAGGACGGGCTTGGGCCGTGGCTCAAACCGCTGTGGGATTTCAAGGCTTATGGGAAGAGTGGCAAGCTACTCAGCGAACCTGTTGCCGCGCTTGGCTCGGTCGTAGACGACATCGCGTTCGTTCATAACATGACCAGCAAATCCGGCGTGCACAGTACGGCGACATTGTTGCAGGCAACGGGTTTTTTATTGCCTGGGTTTCCCGGCGCGGGTTGTTGGGTCAGTTATGGACTCGGTTCGATGAACGACAATTTGCCGACGTTTGTCGTGTTACCCGATCATCGCGGGATGGCTTCCAATGGCGTCAAAAATTGGGACTCTGCGTTTTTGCCCGCGCAACACAGCGGCACCATGATTTATCCCGGCACTGCTGAACCTGTCGCCGATTTGTTTCCGCATAAATCTGCCAACTACATCACACCAGAAAGCGAAGCCGCTGCACAAAAATTCATGGCGGAAATCAATCGCTCGCACGCCGCGACACGCGAAGGCGATCAGCGGTTGGAGGGACGCATTCGCAGCTATGAACTCGCCGCCAAAATGCAACTTGCTGCGCCGGAAGCCTTGAATTTAAAGGCTGAACCGGAACATGTCCTAAAACTCTATGGTTTGGATCGCGGTGCAAAAACCTGGACGAAAGAAATCAACGACGACGAAGAGACATTTTATTTTGCGCAAAAATGCCTGACAGCGCGACGCCTGCTCGAACGCGGCGTACGCTTCATCCAGATTTGGAGCGGCAATGATAATGGGTTTCCGCGCCGCAACTGGGATTCGCACGAAGATGTCCGCCGCGATCACGGCCCACTTGCTACAGGGATGGCACGAGGCGCTGCGGCATTTATTCAGGATTTGAAACAACGCGGGTTGTTGGAAGATACGATTATTTTGTGGACGACGGAATTTGGGCGAATGCCTTCCAGTCAGGCCGGCGCAGGCCGCGACCATAATCCGTATTGCTTTACGAATTGGATGTGCGGCGGCGGCATCAAAGGTGGCATCACATACGGCGAAAGTGACGAATTTGGCTACAAGCCGTTGGATCGCAAAAATCCAACAGAGGTCTATGACATTCATGCAACGATGCTGCACCTGCTTGGCATAAATCATGAAAAACTGAGCTTTTATCACAATGGCATTCAACGACGATTGACGGATGTGCATGGGAGAGTAATTCAGCCGCTGCTCGCTTAAAAAAACTGCCATCTCTCAAATTCTCTCCAGCCAACGGGCAACATTGAACTAAGAATAGCGAAGGATAGTGGATAAGTGGAAGGGGATGAGTATCATAAGCAAATGATCACCATCACGCTGAAATGTCGTCATTGTGGCAGCGACGAACTCGTGCGCGATGGGCGCACCGCCAATGGCAAACAACGCTATTGGTGCAAAGCCTGTCAGCGCAATAGTCGCGACAATCCCCAACCGAATGGTTACCTGCCGGAAGCACAGGAACAAATTCTGCGCGCCTATGAAGAACGCAGTAGCTTGCGGGGACTGGAGCGCACGTTTGGCGTCTCGCGCTTCACCGTCAGCACTTGGCTCCAAAAAAAGCAGCGGCGCTCCCTGCCCTGAGCGAAACCTTAGTGCCGGCGGAGCCGACGGCTCCCCCGCCTTTAGAGTTGGACGAGTTATGGTCATTTGTGCAGAAAAAAGCCAACAAACGCTGGGTCTGGATCGTGCTGTGCCGCACGACGCGGCACATCGTCGCGTACTTTATCGGCGACCGCAGTGAAGAATGACCCGCGAGACGGATCGTTTGATTCAATATGTGAAGAGTTTGCCGAGATTTGGATTGGCCAGGGTTGGGTAAAACAACAGTCTACTTGTTTAGTAATAATTCATCGTCCTTCAAATGCTGACAGGTTTTCAATTCAATCACTAAATTTTTGGATTCTGCTTCCCGTCGTATTTTTGTTCGTTCTATTACATTCCACGCTATAGGTTGCGATGAAATATTGCTTGAAACTGAATCAAGTGAGGGGCGTACTAAAAAGAAATACTTTCCCGGAGCTAGATGCAAAAAAGCAAATGTCCCGTCGCTGGTAACTTGCGTTTCAAAAAAGCGTAACAGATTATCTTTTTCCACCGCCTCAGCCGGAATTAAATGCACACTTAATGGCAGGTTCCCCTTAACCGAAAGTTTACCGTTCATCGAAGCCGCTCCTGATGCAATCGTGAGATTAAGCCCCATAATCTTCACACCAACTTTAACTGGTACTCCATCATGTAAATCATTCACAGCAGTACCTATAGAAAGAGTTGCCGCCTTCAAGTACCAGCGTTCATCAGGGAGTTTGACAGATAAATGATGCCGACCAGATTTGAGATTAGCAATAATGAAAGAACGACTTTTATCAGGGATACCAAGCCCATAATCATTAGGGACTAGAGCCGGCAGTAGTTTCTTGCTAGCATCCAGCTCATAACGATGAGCTTTTACAATTATTTCCTCTGGATAGAACTCACGCCGACCCAGACAGGCTTTTGTTTCGACTGAAGTTTTTTCAATAATGACTGTGCCGGAAATGGAAGCATTAGGTGTGAGCACCAGGTTAATGCCAGTTCTATCCGCGTTTCTGATCACTACACGAAATGGCAGAGACGCCATGCCGTTCTCGCCAATTTCATCCTCGGTTTGGGCAATAATTTCGTACTCACCATTTGTGATACCATAAAACGTAAACCCCATTTGAGAGAGGCGAAAAGAGATAGTGTCAATTATTTCACCAGTATTCGAGTCACGAAGCGAAATTCCTACTACCGGAGTTCGTGCTGCGCTTGGAACTGAGTTTATCAAACCCGATATTTTACCACTAATGACATAGCCTTTCTCCCCACGATACCTAATATCAATACCGATTACTTCTTCACTGCTGGCTACTTTCACAAGAGTCGCTCCATCATGGGTTGAAGCAGGATAATAGGTTATTGATCGTCCAGTAAATGGTGTTGCTCGAATAGTTGTTGAGCTATCCCCTCCCGCTGCCACAATGTACGAACCAGCCCGAAGCCCATAAATGCGATAGATGCCACGATCGTCGGTTAGAGCACTAACTTGGTCGTTAGAATCCGAGTTTAGAATCGCATTTCCCGCTTCATCTCTGATTCGTATCGCTTTCACTGGGATTTCAATTAAGGCTTTACCCAGATTATCAATCACATTTCCTGTTATTATACCTCCGCGCACCATTTGAATTGTCACCGCTTCGCCAACATGCGTAAACTGCAATGAAGTTGGCTCCTTTGACACGGGGGTAGTTGGGATAGGAATATAGCTAGGATAAGAGGCAAATATTAGGTAAGGAACCGGATCAAGTCCCTCTGCAACAAAATTGCCTTCGTTATCCGTAATAATATCCATTCTGCCTGCTCCTATCTTATTCCCTGAGCTGCTGATTCCCGAAAGGTTAATTAAAGCATTTGGGAGTGGTTGCCCATCATCGGCAATCACACGCCCTGTAATAATACCTGTAACACGCTGAGAAAAAACGGGAAAAGAAAATAACACAGCTATTATCGCGAGAAAGTAAGTTACGGGCCTCGTTAATTTCACTTGATATCTCCTTTCTTTGACGGATCAAGAATAAGCTTAATTTCCTGTCGCGCATTGTCACTAATAATGACAAACTGCTCGACTTTTGGAAGATTCGGAGCATCCCCATTAATCAGCAAACCAACTCTGTAACTCCCCTGAGATAACCCTTCAATTATAAATTGACCACGAGCATCTACGTTGGCTTGATGCGCTAGATGAAAGTCAGCAAATGAAGCTTCTACAGGAACTACCCGCACTACCATTTGTATATTAGTTGGCAAGTCTTCCCCTTTGACTTGAACCCTACCCTCTAATACACCTGTGCCATAAGTGAACACAAGGCGTACATCGGTAATTTTGGCCCCGCTTTCAACATTAATTTCATTGATCTTAGCGCCATTATGCTCAATACGAGCCAGCGAAAGTCCTTTTGCCCCAGGGTCAAATAATGCCATAATACGCATCATACCTGGACGAATACCACCAATCCTGAAAGTTCCATCAGGATTGATATTGCCCACACTGCCTCCAGCCATCAACATCATCATCAAAGAATTTATTTCCTGTGTCGTTCCTTCAGCGCGAAGCCCGATTTTGGTCAACTGTGACTGAATTGATGGATCGTGCGCACCCTCTATTATTGCTACGCCACTGATAACTCCGCCCTGAACTATTTTGATTTCAAGCCCACTGACATCACCGTTACTAATCTCAAAATTAAGGGGTTCTGAGTAAGAATCACTTTGTCCCGAATTGCCTACATAGGCAGTGTAATTATTCGGCGACAAGCCATCTATCCGAAATTCACCATTTGAATTAGATAAAATAGGAGTACCCCCAATATATCCACCGAGTGATTTGTCACTATATGAAATCGTTGCACCTGAGACTGCCTTGCTCGATGCAGCATCAATAATCTTTCCCCTCGCAGCATAGCTTTTTACTGGACGAGTTAAACTAATATCTACATTTGTGATTTCACTACCACTTCTGATCTCAATAATTTTGGCTTTAGTTTCATCAGTTGCTTTTGGATAATAAGTTCGTTGATATAATGCCTTGTTATTAGTTGGTGACAGCCCCTCGCTGCTTGCTACGCCTGCACCGACAATATAACTACCAGGAGGTAGTCCGTAAATGCGATAGATGCCACGATCATCAGTGCGCCACCGCCCTGTTTCAAATTCTGTATTTGCTTCACGCCTGCCTTGCGCGTCTAGCCGAAATGCAGTTACGAATTGAGCAACTACAGATTTATTATTATCATCTGACACTTTGCCAGTAATTATACCTCCTCGTAAAAGAGAGAAATCTAAGTTTTCGATGTTTTCTCCTGAGACAAGACTAACTGTTTTACCGTAATCGGTCGAGAGATAATCGTCTCCACTAATCGTGAAAGTAGGAGCATAAACAAAAATGCGATAGCTGCCGGGGTCAATGCCGCGGATTTGATACTTACCTTCAACATCCGTGGTTGTAGAGCTTACAATTTTATTATTAAGTTCAAGCTTTCCTTCTATTTTTTTTAGTAAAACCTGTATGGTTGCTAATGGTTGCCCCTCAACGATTATTTTACCTGAAACGGTAGATGTCTGTGCCTGAGCAGATGAGACTAAACTTAAGATTAATATACTAATACCTATCCGAAGTTTGAAAGTTTTAATTAAACAAGTCATAAACGTAAATTATATTGGGAAAAACCGCTATGAATCAAGCTTTCACTTCATAGCGGTTTAGCATCTTTTAGCGTAGCAGTGATGTCACATTATAATATTTCTTCAATACTAATGAATGTATTATCTCAGCACTTTTATGAGCAAGGGGTATCAATGGTACCTGATACTCCTTGAGTACCACCTCCTCCAGCCACAACTCCGGTCTTCACTGTATTACATGTTCCAGTATGGGAGTCAGGTGCACATGCTAAAATACGAGAGACTTGTGAGGCACCACCGGTACCAGAAAAAGTAACTTCCGTTATGTGACAACTAGCAAAGCTTGATGTTGACATATTTTTTGTCAACAAAAAATTACTTGTCGTGACAATAGAATCTACATTTCTTGCCAGAGACTCATCCCTTCCAAAGGTTGAAGGATTAATCTTACTTCTCTTGAGCATAGAGCCGCACATCCACATTGTATCATCTTCGAAACCTACAGATTCCAGAAATAATTCTACCTTTTCAATCCTTACCTTCCCATTATTTATCATTGATATAAGTTTTGCTGAATATTCCCAGGTAAAATCTGAAATACTGAAACTATATTTCTGTCCATTGAAAATACTTATCTTGGTTGCCCCTATCTGATCACTTTTGATCAAATCTGCTCCCTCTACCAATCTAAGTCTATAAGGAATCTCCTCACCTGCTATCGTAAAATCTAGCGCATAGCAGAGGTAGGAAACTTTTTTCTTTGAGTGATTAACCCCTTCAATGGTTAAGTGCCTGACCCAATCATCCGTAGCTAAAAATGATGCTCCTGATATTAAGCTACGCTCTCCAAGTAAAGCATCTTTGGTTTTGAAGGGTGCGTCAGGAAACTCAAAAAATGTAAGTTTGATTTCTGGGTCTAATTTTTGTAATGAACGACTTTTTACAACATTAGCCAAATTCGAAGTTGCTTGAGCTTTTAAGGTTTAAAAGTATGTTGAGCATGCCAATAGCGCAACAATAAGTAACAATGTGCAAAGCTTCCACTTCCTACTATAATTAAATTTCTCTGACATAAATTCTCCTAATATCTAACATAAAAAGTTTCATAGACGACTTCTCGTAAATCCACATGACACCCCAAACAGAGGTCATATGATTGAGGAGAGCCAACAATAGGGTGAATCTAAATTTAGATTATGAGGAAGGCCTTTATACTTACTTATAGGCTTGCCAGCAGAAAATGTAGATGAACTTTTTTATTTTATTTGCAAGAATGTTTGGCACGATATTTGCTCCCCCAGTTTTCCCATCTCAAGTTTTAGATTTTTTATAGCCTCATGTTTTATACGTCGAACTGATGCAGGCTTGATATTGAGTTGCTTGGCGATTTCCGAATTTGAGCATCCTTCACATGTTAGAGTAATCATCGTTTGTTGCGTTCTCGGAAGCTTGCGCAGAATATTCCTGAGCAGCTCGCGCCTTTCCTGATACAAATATGATTCTTCCTGCTGTGGATCAATCATCAATTGTGCGAGCGATAAAGTATCGAGTTCTTCTGTTTTTCTTTGGTGTTTATTGTCATGAATAACGTGATGAGCGACTACGTGATTAAGCCAAGTTTTTAAGGAGGCTTTATTCTCATCAAAAGTTTTGAGCTTATGACAATCATTTTCGATCAGCAATAAAATTATTTGCTGACAAGTTTCTTCAACATCAAACTCTTGCCATTTAATGCGGTAACCTTGAAATACTGAACGAACAATAAAAGGTAACATTGCCAAACATTGTTTGGTCAATATGGTAACTTCTAAAGATTGCTTCCATTCTAAAGACGACATTTTGCCTCTGTCGTTAGCTATCTAAAAATTTCTATTTTACAAGGGGTAGCTAAGAGATTAGATAATATCCTAGAGTAATTAATATGGCAAATAGGTACACAAAAGGGAGATTTACTTCATTCGTATCGACACAATTTTAGTCATCAAAATACTTAACTTTCAATTCGTTGAAGTGATTTAATAGTTCTTTGAAGTCAGAACTCGGTTACATCTCGTCCTTTTAATTTATGCGCAAACTCCACCATTTCCCAGGCGGCGGCAAAACGAGCCGTTGAAGTCTGTCGTTGCCAGAATTCAATATCGAATGAACGATCCTGCGCTTCGAGTGTTGTAAGTTTTTCCATCACGAATGGAGACGTTTGCACTTCATTTTTTATGTCTTCAAAATACCCGTGTTCAACTGACCAAGTGCAAAAAGAATTTTGCTCTTGAAGCTGCAACATTGAACAAACAAAAGTTAAGAAATACAATCATTTTATCTTCAATTTTCTAGTTTCACAGTTCGCCCAAGAAAGGATCATCATCGTGCTACATCGCCTCTGCGCTTCGCCTTTTTTCTGCATACTTTTTTCTTTCACGACCATCGCACAACCGGGTTATTGGCCTACCTCCGGCTGGCGCACGGCGACGCCGGAATCGCAGGGGATTGACTCGACAGTACTCGCTGAAGCGATTGAAACGGCCCGCAAAAACGGCGTCAATATTCACAGCCTCGTCGTCGTCCGCAATAATTTCATCGTCGCTGAAGCTTACTTTTATCCCTACGACGGCAAAGCTCCGCACGACCTGGCTTCGGTCACAAAAAGCATTACGGCTTCGCTGATTGGGATGGCGATTGAACAGCGCAAGGTCAAAGCGGTAGATCAAAAAGCTCTTTCGTTTTTCAGCAAAGTCAAAATCGCCAACAAAGATTCACGCAAAGAAAAAATTACGGTCGAGCATTTGCTCACGATGTCTTCGGGGTTGAATTGCATTTCCAAAGGCGGCGAGCCAACGCTGTGGGAAATGCTGAATCAGCCTGACAACGCGAAGTACATGCTTGATCTCGCAATGGTCGCCGAACCCGGCAGCAATTTTGTGTATTGCAGCGGCGGGATGCATTTGCTGTCGGCAATTATTTCTAATGCTACCGGGATGAACGAAGAGGCTTTCGCTAAAAGATTTCTCTTTGAACCAATCGGCATCAAGCAGGAAATCTGGCCCGTTGATCCGCAAAATGTAAATCACGGCTTCGGGAATCTGCATTTGTTGGCGCGGGACATGGCGAAGATTGGCGTGCTGTATTTGAATCAGGGGCGCTGGGACGGCAGACAAATTATTCCGGCGGATTGGGTGAAGGCGGCGACGAGTTCACACATTAAAACTGGCGGCGCACGCGATTATGGCTATGGTTGGTGGATTCCGGCTCCGGGAAATATTATCCCTTACGAAGCGTCAGGACGTGGCGGTCAACAGATCAGCGTGATGCCTTCAAAGAATACGGTGATTGTATTCAACGGCGGCGGATTCAATACGGGTGATGTCATGAAAATGATTCAACCTGCGATCAAATCCGATCAGGCTTTGCCGGAAAATCCAGCGGCGGCGGCAAAATTAAAAGCTGCAATTTCTGAAGCGGGAAAGGCGGCGGAGCCAGGTAAAATACAGCCGCTTCCGGCGATAGCGAAAGCGATTTCTGGCAAAACATTTACTGTCCAAAACAACTGGATCGGACTAACCACATTGACGCTGACGTTCCCTGAAGTCGGTGATCCGACGGCGAAATTAGGCTTCGTTGAAAACTGGAATATGAATCGTACCGAGAAGTTGCGCGAAGTCAGACCGATTGGATTGGATGGCAGATTACGATTGTCGCCCAACGGAAGATATGGATTGTCGGTCGGTGTGCGCGGCAACTGGGAAGACGATCATACTTTCCTTTTGGAGTACGACGAAGTGGCGAATCTAAACAGCTACAAAATGCGTTTGAGCTTCACAGAAAATACGGTCAGCATTCAATCGAAAGAACGGACAGGATTGTTTGATGAAAAATTTGAAGGAAAACTGGAAGCCTTAAAATAATAGAAAAATTTCACCGCAAAGGGACAAGGGGTCAAGGGGTCAAAATAAAATATTTATATTCAGCTCTTTGTCCCCCTTGTCCCTTTGATCCCTTGCGATAAGGTTATTCTAATCTGGAATGGAAGTTGAAAAATCATTGATTGCGCTGTTGCAACTCGCGTATTCCGGCGAGCGAGCCGCTGCGCTGGCATATCGTGGACATTGGAAATCGGTCAAAAATTTAGCCGTCAGCGAACGCATCAAATCCATCGAAGCTGAAGAATGGCATCATCGAAATCTGGTCGGTGCAATACTTGAAAAACTTGGTGCGAAACCAAATCGCTTCAAGGAAGTCAAAGCTGCTGTCATTGGGAATTGTTTAGGGGTTGCCTGTCATTTATCTGGCTGGTTTGCTCCGATGTACGGTGCTGGCAAACTTGAAAGTCGCAACATCGGCGAATACGAAACGGCAGCGAAATTGGCACAAGCAAGCGGACATGAAGAATTGATTGATGCTCTGCTAACAATGGCAGAAGTCGAATGGGAGCATGAACAATTTTTCCGCGCACAAGTCGAAAAGCATTTTCTCGCACGAATAGTTCCAATTTGGAAAATGCCCCCACCGAAAGTAATGATTCGAGCCAAAAAATTACTGGGGCGCACTTAATGCTGTTCATCAATAATCTTGATAAGGTAGGTTTATAAATCCCCAATGGGACTAGAGAACTGGTGCAATATTAGGGCTTAAAAATTCCTATAGCACACAGAACTCTAGTCAGGCTGAGCTACGCAATTCGATCAATCTTTCACACCTCTTCACTCATGCTAACAACCTCGTAAGGCGAACTAATACGAGATGCTTAAGGTCGGCATGTAGTAGGATGATTTGCTACTGACGAGATAATTACTTGTGCCAGGGGGCCAGGGGATGTAATCACCCTGAGGAAGCTCTCCACAAAAAATCACCGTATAGGCGTGGACGCCGTCAATATCACTCAAATAAACATCCATCTTTTTAATCCCCGGGTAGTTCTCTTTCTCTCTGAGAAATTCTGCTTTCTCCGTTTCGGCTGCAACGTGAAGAATGGCCTTCCCTTCTTCGGTAGATGCAGCATATTGCAATATTAGGCAGGGGTTGTTGCTATCCATAATTCCTACTCTCCATTTTCTCTTGAAAAACTTCGGCGAGTCAGTCGCACTCAACGATGACCCTGAATTTTCTCCCCAGAAATCAGGGTAACAGTCGAACCGACTGCTCGTCGAAAATCAAAGTTATTTTTCCAGATACTGTCTTGTCAGAAAAAATACTAAGGCGTACAATGTACTGGCCATTATCTTAGTTTTTGTATCCGAACTGCTACATCACAGTATCTACATAGGTTTTTAGATTTCATTTCCTAATGCTGCTGAGTATAAATGAAAGAATCTTTCATTTACTTTAAAGTTTAATAAAATTTCAGCTAAAGATTGCTTAAATCTGATCCTTGAGAGGTGAAATCTAATTTTATGATTTATGAATTCGGTGCATATCGGCTGGATGTTGAGCAACGCCGGCTCTGGCTCAAACAACAGGAAGTAAGCCTTAGACCAAAACTCTTTGATCTGCTGACGGTGTTCGTCCAACGCCGTGGAAAAATTCTGGATTATGAAGAATTACTCCAAACGGTCTGGCACGACATCGAAGTCGAAGAAAACAATCTAACAGTCAGCGTTAATGCCCTCAGAAGGGTGCTTGGCGATTCTGAATACATCGAAAATGTATCTCGCAGAGGCTATCGTTTTAACGCTGAAGTTAAAGTAGCGGGAACGCCGCAGAATGATACGATTGCGCCTCCGGGCGGAGCCGTTCCGCTGCCTTCACCGCTCTATATCAAGCGTGAAACCGATGATGAATTTTGTACCGCCATCGAACGACAGGACAGTATTGTATTGGTCAAAGGTGCGCGGCAGGTCGGGAAAACTTCATTGCTGGCCCGCGGCTTACAAAAAGCTCGTGAGACAGGGGCGACAGTTGTCATGACGGATTTCCAACAACTCAATGAAAGCGGCTTTGAAACTGTCGAAAAACTGCTGCTGACCATAGCCGAGCAGATGGCAGATCGTCTGGAGCTTGAACCCCTTCCGCACCAGAGCTGGAATAATTTCCTTAGTCCCAGTAGTAATTTTGAACGCTTCATTCGCCGACAAGTCTTGAACAAAATCTCCGCCCCGCTCGTGTGGGGATTGGATGAAGTGGATCGCTTGTTTTTGTACCCTTATGCCAGCGAAGTTTTTGGGCTTTTCCGTTCGTGGCATAATTTGCGTGCGCTTGACCCGACCGGGCCGTGGTCACGTTTCACGCTGGCGCTGGCGTATGCCACCGAAGCGCATCTTTTCATCACCGATCTCAATCAATCGCCGTTCAATGTTGGGACGCGGCTCACGCTCGAAGATTTTACTCTCGAACAAATTCGTGAACTGAACATTCGCTATCAGTCTCCGCTGAAAAATGAAGAAGAAATCGAACGCTATTTCGCTTTAGTCGGCGGACATCCTTATCTGGCGCAACGAGGATTATATGAAATGGTGAATCGGCAATTTGAACTTGCAGTGATTATTTTCCAGGCTGGACAGGAAGAAGGAATCTTTGGCGATCACCTGCGCCGGATGAAAGTCTCGCTCGAACGCGACAGGTTGTTACTTGAAGCGCTCCGCGAAGTCGTCAATGAGGGCGCGGCCAATCTATCAACGGATAATTTCTATCGCCTCAGAAGTGCAGGCGTTTTGACTGGTGCTTCGGCGCAGGAAGCGAAGCCCCGTTGCGAACTATACACGCAGTACTTAAAAACTCATTTGGAATGAACGCTACTTTCCCCGACGCAAGCTCCAAAAACTTTTATGTGGTTGGTGGCACTCTTCACCACGACGCGCTTTCGTATGTCGAACGGCAGGCGGATCATGAGTTATTTGAGGGGTTATCCAGAGGAGAACTGTGCTACGTCCTGACGGCGCGGCAAATGGGAAAATCTTCTTTGATGATTCGGACGGCGCAACGGTTACGGGGGCAAGGCGTCGTCGTAGCGGTGTTAGATTTGACGGCTATCGGGCAAAACCTGACGATTGATCAGTGGTATTGCGGCTTATTACTTCAAATCGGACAGCGGCTTGATCTCGAAGACGAATTACTGGATTTCTGGCAAACGCATTCACAACTGGGGCCGATGCAACGATGGCTGCTAACCTTGCGCTCGGTCGTACTGCCAGGCAACGCTTCTCCCCTGGTAATTTTCATTGACGAAATTGACGCTGTCCGCAGCTTACCTTTTAAAACCGATGAATTCTTTGCCGGCATCCGGGAATGCCACAATTTACGCAGCGAAGACCCGATCTTTGAGCGACTCACCTTTTGCTTATTGGGGGTTGCGACCCCGGCTGATCTGATTCAGGACACCAGAACTACGCCTTTTAATATCGGGCGGCGGGTTGAACTGCATGACTTCACGAACTTGGAAGCCCTCCCCCTCGCACGCGGAATGAAGCGTGAATATAGTTCGGGCGTGACACTCCTGCAACGCATCCTGTATTGGACCAACGGGCACCCGTTTCTGACGCAACGTTTATGCGAAGCTGTGGCGCAGGACCCGGAAGTACATAGCGTCGCTAAAGTAGATGCTATTTGTCAGGATTTATTTTTATTACCAGGCGCCCGCGAACGTGATGACAACCTCCTTTTTGTACGGGAACGAATCTTGCGCAGTGAAGTAGAGTTGACGAACCTGCTGGAATTTTATCGGACGGTTCGTCAAGGCAACAAAGTAACCGACGAACCAGCCAATCAACTCGCTGGCATCCTTCGGTTATCAGGAATTACACGGTCTGATGTCGGAAAATTAAAAGTCCGCAATCGGATTTACGAACACGTCTTTGACCCAAAGTGGATTGATTCAAATATCCCTGATGCCGAACTCCGCCGTCAGCGCGCGGCTTATCGAAAAGGTGTGTTTCGGACTGCGATGTTGAGTACGATTATTCTCGCGTTGTTGGGATTCTTCGCATTTGTGGCGGTCAAGCAGCGGAACCTTGCACAGCAGGAAACCCAAACTAATCATCGCCTGCTCTACTTCACCAGAATCAGACTTGCGCAGCAGGAATTACAAGATAATTCCAATATAGATCGGGTGGAAGAATTGTTACTGGATGGTCTTCCGACCTCTGGTCAGGAAGACTTGCGCGGCTTTGAGTGGTATCAGCTTTGGAATCAGGCTCATCAGGAGGAGTGGTCACTAAAAGAAGAAAACGAAATCGTTAAGTCCATGATTTCCCCTGAGAACAATACGCTCAATGTGGTCGAACTAATCAGAGTGGCAGGCAATAAAAATGAGTACTTGATCAAAGTTCTTGATTTGACAACACGCCATGAAATTCACTCCTTTAAAACCCCTAGCGGAAATTTTTTCAGATGGGCGGTTTTCACACCAGATAAGCTTCGTGTGGCAACAGACAGCCACGATCACAGCATAACGCTATGGGATTTACAGACGGGTCGGCAAACCAACACCTATAGCGGTCATAAGGAAGCGCTGACGGCGCTGGCTTTTTCACCAGATGGACGGTGGATGGCAACGGGTGATATGAGCAACAACCTGAAACTTTGGGAAGTCACAACTCGACAAGAAAAGAAACTCACTCTTCATCCTGGCTCGCAGCTCAGCACTTTGACAGGCATAGTTTTCACACCCGACAATCGCTTCTTTCTGACCACCGATGCGACTTCCAAAATACGTGTTTGGGAAATTTCCACCGGAAGTGAGAGTTCCCCGTTCCTGGCTGAAAATGACAGCCTGGAAAAAGCCGTTTTCTTTCCCGATGGTCGGCGCCTACTGACAACCACGAAGGGTCAGAAATTAATCATCTGGGATTATCCAACCAAGAAGAAGCTCATGACTTTATCCGGTCACAAGAGTTATATTTCAGCCATTGAGTTTTCTCCTGATGGTCAGACGTTTGCGACAAGTAGTACTGATCGAACGGTCAAATTATGGTCAGCATCAGAAAGAAAAGAATTACAAACAATCATTGGACACGGGTCAGAAATCTCAACCCTGGCCTGGTTGCCCGACATCCGACACCTGTTAACCGGAAGCAAGGACAAGAGTGTAAAAATATGGGATTTAAAAAAACTAGCGGAGCATTCCATCATTAGTGATTCACTGACCGGCTGTTGGGCGATGGCGTTCACACCCAATCAGAATTTAATGGCTTTAGGCGTTCGGGAAAAACAAGTCGTGCTGCTCAATTCAACCACTCATCAGGTCAACGCCAGCCTGAAGATTGAGGCTGGAAAAGTTTTATGTGCCAAATTTTCTCCTGACAATAAATTGGTGGCTACGGGTGAAAGTAATAATCTAATTAAACTTTGGAATAGTGAGACGGGAAATTTAGTGTTCACTTTATCGGGTCATCAAGGTCCAGTTTTTAATGTCAGATTTTCGCCTGACGGCAAACGATTGGTTTCTGGTGGCGCTGATCATTCGATCCGTGTCTGGGACACCTCAACAGGTCTACAGTTGCCTGATATTATCGGAGACGATAATTCTTATTGTGCTGAATTTTCACCCGGTGGCGACACTCTGGCGTTTGCTGCCAGAAACGGAGGTGTCAATCTTTGGGACGTGAACAAAAACCTGCTTAAAGGAAGACTGGAAGGTCATGAAGATACTGTGATTGCTATCGCTTTCTCAAACGACCAGCGCTGGATTGCTACTGGTGCCCTTGACCATACGGTGCAGCTTTGGAACGCTAAGACAGGTCTTCGGGTAAAAGTATTTGGACAGATTGACGAAGTGCAACGAATCGCTTTCTCTCCTGACAGCAAACGTTTGGTCACAGGGGGCAGGGCTGGAACGGTCAAGCTTTGGGATGTCGCGACAGGGCTGGAACTGCTGACCCTTGAAGGTCATGCGGCTGAAGTCTGGGCGATAACTTTTTCTGCCGATGGTACGAAACTAGCCACCAGCGGAGATGACAACATAATACGATTATGGGAAGCTCCGCCCGTTAATTCATCAAAATCACCAGCGAATAAATAAACCTATCATTCTATCTATTTTTTTATCCAATCCACCCAATGCTTACATCAAAATATTTCTCCCAAATTACGTCCCTGGTTCTCTTATCAATCTTCATTCATCCCGCCCTGGCTCAAAGCAAGACGAAAGCGCAAATCATCAACGCGCTCACGGCTGGAGGTAAATACGCTGCCACACAAATTCTGGATAAAAATGGTCGAGCGCGGGGCGATTATGATTTGCTACGAAATGAATGGCACGAATACGAAGCCGCGTGGCACACGGGGCAAACGATTAATGGATTGCTTGCCGCTTACGAAATCACGAAAGATAAATCGTTGCTTGCTGCCGCACGAAAAGCAGGTGATTGGTGGATCAGTTTGGAATACAAAGATCACCCGAAACTCAAAGGAATGCTCCGTGCGATTCACGGCGATCACGTTGGCAATATTATCCTGATGGGGACGATTTCAGATGGAACTCCAGGGTTATTTCGCCTTAGTAGAATCACCGGAGATCGCAAGTATGCAGATTGCGCGACACGGGCAGGGGATTGGATCATCAAACACATGTACCTCGAAAGCGAAGCCTTGATTTACGATGGAGTGAATCCTGAAACAGGCGAAGTGATGAAGGATAAAAGCCCGTTCAGTTCGCGCAACGGCGGGCCGAAGATTACGTTGTTTGATGTCGCTCGTCCAAACAATGAAGGCTATTTATTTAAGGACATGTATGGGCATACGCAAAACGAAAACTACAAAAAAATTTTTGTGAATTTATGTGATGGGCTGGTCAAGCGGCAACACGAAAATGGTTTTTGGATGGATTTCGATCCGAACGATTTGAAGACAGGAAAAATTCACCCACGCTTTAATATCTGGAATGCGGAATCATTGCTTGAAGGCTACGAGCTAACGAAAAATCCGGCATATCTGGAAGCAGCATTGAAGACAGCGCGCGCGACGCAAAAACTGCAAAAGAAAAGTGGGTTGATGTATTCCACCAATTTTACCGATGGGAAATTCCGCGAAGATTCCATCGTCGGTTCAGCCGTTTCTTTTGCGGGAAGTTTGTGGTTGAGGCTTGAAAAACTAGGCTATCCAGAATTCAAAGAGAGCATCGAATTATCGCTGGACTGGACGTTGAAAAATCAATTTCCAGCGAATCATCCATCACCCACTCTGGCTGGCGCATTTTTTGAAACTCGCGTAGCGATACAGCAAGATCATTCGGTGCGATTGATTATCAGAGACCTCTCGACTGCTTTTGGATTACGATTTTTGGCTGATTATTATCGGAGATAGGTCTTGGGGCTTTGGCTTTTGGTCTTTGCATAGCCACGCAACTAATTTGGTTCCGTTAGGTGTAGCTAGTAAAAAATTCCTCAAAGAAGCTTATAAGGTACTTCGCCAAAGACCCAAGTCCAAAGACCAATTTACTCATAACTTCGCCCAATCCATTCTGCGACCAGGCAGGGCTTTTCAGAACCTTCGCGCTCAACAGTCACGCCCCAGGTGATTTGTACGCCGCCGGAAATATCTTCGACATTTTGCAGTACGACACGGGCGCGGATTTTTGATCCCACCGGCACAGGCGCAGTGAAGCGAATCCGGTTCGCACCGTAGTTCACTCCCATGCGCGGAGGATTTTTATATTGGATCGTTTGCTGCATAAAATACGGCAATAACGACAGTGTCAGGAAGCCGTGCGCGATGGTTGTCCCGAACGGAGATTCGGCTTTGGCTCGCTCGACATCAAGGTGAATCCATTGGTGATCAAGCGTCGCATCGGCAAATTTCTGGATGCGTTCCTGCGTAATTTCAAACCAATCTGAGACAGCAATTTCCTGTCCAACTTTGGTGCGGAGTTCGGAGAGATTTTCTAGCATAAAAAAAGTTCGCAGTTGGTAGTTCGCGGTTCGCAGTTGTTGGTGGCGAAAATTGTAAGCTAACGCGAAGAAAATACGTTATAGGAACAACTGGAATCTGTAAACTGCCAACTAAAAACTGTGAACTTTCCCCTCACTGCGAACTAAAGACTGCGAACTATTTCTTCGGTATGCTCACCCAATCCAGGCGGAGGCAAAAATGTTGCGGCTGGCGTTCCACTAAGCTTGACGGGATTCGCTATCTGCTTCAGCTTCCCTGCTTTCGGATGTTCAATTTCTATCACCAATCCGCGCTGCTGAACTTGTGGATCATTCACCGCTTCGTCAACATTATTAATCAACATCAGACAGGCATCAGTGGCCTCGAAGATTTTCAGCCATTCACTGGCAGTCTTCGTTTTAAAAATCTCACGGACTTCAGCGATACAGTTTTTCTGTTTTTCTCCACTCGCAAAATGGAGCGGAATTAAATCTTCACGTCCGAGCGTCTGACACGTATTCGTCCAGAATTTCAGCTCTAATGCGCCTAATGATAAATAGCGTCCATCGCTGGTTTCGTAAATATTGTAGCAGGCATATTTCCCCGATAACGTTTCATCTCCACGCGCAGGCACGTGCCCCGTAGCGAAATAATACGACAGTGGAACCTGCATCATACTGAATGCGCCGTCCATCATCGAAACATCTACGAATTGACCTTTGCCATTTTTGTCACGCGCCATCAGAGCCAATAAAATCCCCATCACAGCTTGCATACTACCTCCGGCTAAATCAGCAATTTGAACGCCGGGAATTGAAGGCGCATCACCGGATAATCCATTCAATCCAAGTGCCCCTGCAATCGCCATGTAATTTATGTCGTGTCCGCCTTTTTCGCGATATAGGCCGTCCTGCCCGTAACCACTGATCGAACAATAAATCAGGCGTGGACTGACAACTTTCAGGTTTTCATAATCCAAGCCCAGGCGTTGCATGACACCTGGGCGAAATCCTTCGACCAGAACATCAGCAGTTTCGACTAATTTAATGAATGCGGCGTTCCCTTCAGGATTTTTCAAGTCGAGGGTAATACTTTTTTTGTTGCGATTCGTCGCCAGAAAAACTGCGCCTTCGCCATGAATAAATGGCGGCATAGAGCGAGCCGGATCGCCATTTTTTGTGTCTTCAATTTTGATGACATTCGCGCCAAAATCGCCGAGCCACATCGTCGCCACAGCTCCGGGCAATAATCGCGTCAGGTCAAGAACAGTAATATTATCAAGTGGTTTCATAATTTATTTACAAATGCGGTCTTTGGATTTTGGGCTTAGGTCTTTGTTTTTTCTATCAAATGTAAAGTTTTTTAGAAATTTTCGACACGTGCTCATTGGAAAAAATCTCAATTTTCAGCGACAAAACAAAGACCAAAACCCAAAGACCAAAAACCAATCTGCCAGACATTTTTTGTTTAGCTCTTGCACGAATGAAGAAACAGAGTTACTACTAATCAGCATTCCAAGTCAAAGTTTTCGCAGTACTAAATCACAATTCATTGAGACTACTTTCAAAAGCCTATGAGCCAACGAAACCGCACTACATTTGCCCTTGCAATTCTTTTTCTCATTAACACGCTGAATTTTTTTGACCGCCAGATTCTGGCTTCGGTCACGGAACTTCTGCGCAAAGAATGGAATTTATCCGACACTGCGATGGGAGTTCTTGGCACAGCCTTCACCTTAATTTATGCCGCAGTTGGATTGCCGCTGGGAAGCTGGGCGGATCGCAGCAAACGCACGACGATTCTGAGCGTGAGCGTTGGAATTTGGAGCCTCTTCACGGCGGCTTCGGGCTTAGCCTGGAATTACTGGTCAATGTTCGTGGCTCGTTTGGGCGTTGGCGTCGGTGAAGCCGGATGTTCGCCTGCTGCGAATTCTCTGATCGGCGATATGTTTCCCGCCGCCAAACGCGCCCGCGCAATTTCAGTTTTCATGCTGGGACTACCCATCGGACTTTTTCTTTGTAATTTCTTCTCCGGTTCAATTGCCAAAAAATATGGCTGGCAGGCTCCATTTTTCATTGCCACCATTCCGGGGATTCTTCTCGCGCTCTTAGCTCTCAAAATTATTGAGCCGGAACGCGGCGCGAACGAAGAACATAAATTTGTGGAGACTGACGCGACGACTTCATTCTGGCAACCTTACAAAGAAGTCCTGAAAATTCCCACGATGTGGTGGATTGCCATTGCCGGGGCTTTGCATAATTTCAACGCCTACGCCGTCAACGCTTTTTTACCTGCCTATCTTGGTCGTTTTCACGGACTCCCGAATGAACGAGCTACTGTCATCACCGCCTACACCATCGGAGCCGTTGGCATCATCGGATTACTCGGCGGCGGAATGGCAGCGGACTGGGCAAGAAAATGGCGACCGGATGGACGCTTATTAATCGGTGCATTTTCGTTATTGATTTCGACGCCGTGCGTTTATTTAGCGTTGACGCAACCGAAAGGCGAAATCACAACCTTTATTGCGCTGCTCGCTTTTGGCTGGACATTTTTTTACGTGTATTACGTGACCGTCTATCCAGCGATTCAGGATGTTGTAGACCCGGCGCAACGCGGGACGGCAATGGCGTTGTACTTTTTTGCGATGTACGTTTTAGGCGGAGCATTCGGAACAACCGTGCTGGGAATGCTCAGCGATTATTCCGCGAAGAGCGCCATGATTAAAGCCGGAGCCTCGGCGATGACCGAAGCCTTCAAAGCCGAAGGATTGCACAACGCATTTTTTGTCGTGCCGATTGTTTCGATGGTTTTGGCAGCAGTACTATTTGCAGCTTCACGGACGGTCACGAAGGATATGCAACGATTGAAAGAATTGCTCTCAAGGTAACGTAGGCGTCTCGCCTGCCCAAATTCGCAGGAAGGCGACAGGCGAGACGCCTCTCATACCTAAAAATTCCACTTACAATAAAATTATCACTTGACTTCACAACTCCTCATGGCGAGAATGAATGTTCATTCCGCACCTTTCTTCTTAATCCAATTAAAGCGGAGTGAAAATAAATCATGGGTAAAGTCGCACAATTATACGAAAGTATTGAACCTGTCACTGGCAAGCGTGAAGCGATTCTCAATGCTGCGCTTCAACTTTTTACCGAATTCGGATTTCACGGCACGGCGATGCCGCAGGTAGCCGAACGCGCGGGCGTTGGCGCAGGCACGATCTATCGTTATTTCACGAACAAAGAGGCGCTGGTCAATACGCTTTATCGGGACTGGAAAGAATTTCAAATTGCGGAAATTTTGCGCGATGTGCCTCCGGCAACTCCGCTCCGCGATCAGTTCCGCATCTGCTGGAACCGTCTCGTAGATTTTGCCACCGAATTTCCTATCGCCTTCGGATTCCTTGAATTGCACTTTCACGCATCCTATTTAGACGAGCAAAGCCGTGAAGTTGAAGAGCGTGGACACAACGCAATGGTCGGTTATTTTAAGGACTGCCTGAAACAACAGATTGTCAAAAATGTACAGGCTGAATTTTTAGGTAGCATCGTCTGGGGCGCGTATGTCGGGCTAATTAAAGCCAGTCGCGCCGGATGCTTTACGTTGACCAAGGATTTAATCAGTCAGGCTGAGGCCTGCTGCTGGGACGCTATCAAGCGTTAAGTTTTGATATTTTTTTGAACTTTGTAAGCAATTCGCGCGTTTTGATTGCTGACGCGGAATTATCATTCATTTTTGAGGAATAAAAGCATGAAACGTAGGTTGACTCTTCTCTTCACATCGGCTGCCGTCCTGACGGCTTCGTTTATTTCGCTGCCCACAAGCAGTGCTAAAGTCGCTCCCAAAGTGACCTTCAGCAAAGACGTGGCGCCAATCTTCAATAAATCGTGTACGGAATGCCATCGCCCCGGCGAAGCGGCTCCGTTTTCGACTTTGACTTACAAAGATGTTCGTCCGTGGGCGAAGTCAATTAAAGAAAAAATTGTCAGCCGTGTGATGCCGCCCTGGCATGCTGATCCGCATTTTGGTCAGTTCGCCAATGATCGCAAATTGTCGCAAAAGGAAGTTGATACCATTGTCGCCTGGGTTGATGGCGGCGCATTGGAAGGCAATCCCAAAGATATGCCGAAGACGCCAACCTTCGTCGCCGGATGGAACATTCCGCAACCTGACATTATCTTCCCGATTACAGAAGAATACAGCTACAAGCCCGGTTCGGATGAATATCAATACTTCGATGTACCAACGAATTTCACCGAAGACAAATATATTCAATACGCCGAAGCGCGTCCGACCAATCCGAAAATCGTGCATCATATTCTGGCTTTCATCGTCCCGCCTGGAACGATGAACATGGGTAAAATGACAGCGGAGCAGCGCTATAAAGCAATGGAAATGGCGCTCAAAAATTCGCCGTTCTATCGTGATGGCTTTCTGATGAGGCTGAAACCAGACCAACCTGTCAATGATGATACCTGCGCACCTACTACTGGTGGCGGCAGACGTGGCGGCGGTGGAAGCGGTGGCGGTGACATCCTGACGGGATTCGCGCCTGGACATAATGCCGACATCTGGGAACCCGGCGTCGGAAAATTGGTTCCGGCTGGTTCGACGATTCGTTTTCAAATTCACTATTCCAATCAAACGCTGGCTGGAACCGCAGTTGAAAAAGATCGCTCCATGATTGGATTGGTTTTTGCGAAAGAAAAACCAAAACGGTTACTGGTCACAAATTCTATTGGCAATATTTCTTTCAAGATTCCAGCCGGAGCTGAAAATCATAAAGTTGTCGCGTGCCGCACGTTTAATCGTGACACCACGATTTACGCTTATGAGCCGCACATGCATTTCCGTGGCAAATCAATGCAATACAAAGCGTTTTACCCGGACGGCAAGGAAGAAGTGTTGATTGATGTTCCGAAATGGGATTTCGGCTGGCAGACCAATTATGTACTGAAACAGCCAAAGCGAATCCCGGCGGGAACCCGTCTGCAAGTCACAGCCTATTTCGATAATTCATCGAAGAACAAATTCAATCCTGATCCGACCAAAGACATTCGTTATGGTGAACCAACCTACGATGAAATGATGCTCGGCTTTATGGATTATGTCACCGAGCAACCTTCCATCGCACAGGTGGATACAAAAATTCTGGATCAATACGTTGGAAAATATGAGCTGCGCCCAGGCGTGGTAGCAACGATTACACGCGACGGAAATTCGCTGGTTGTCTCAGTACCGTCACGTCCCGGTATGGTTTATCTGCCTTCCAGCACAACCAAATTTTTCAGCAAGGTCGGCAACAGTGACTTATCGTTTGAAAAAAATAATGGCGCTATCGAAGCCATCAATGATGACTTGAGAGCCAAAAAAATCAAGGACGATGTAGTGTCCAAATAATCACCACAGTATGGATCATTCCCGTACTTCATTAGTTTAAATCTCAGCCAAAGACTGCGGCGAATCGTCGCAGTCTTTGGCTGTTTTCAAAGGGCGAAACCATCATGAAAAAATTCCGCATCAGCCTGATTGTTCTGGCCTGCCTAGTCAGCGCAACGTTTATCGC
>JAYVRW010000096.1:0-6854 GCA_043775925.1 Blastocatellia bacterium | reverse complement strand
TTTTATGCCGCTCCTCAAACAACAATCGCAAGCCTACATTTTAAATATTTCCAGCATCTTTGGGATCATCGCTCCGGTTGGACAAACGGCGTATTGTGCCAGCAAATTCGCGGTGCGCGGCTTCACGGAATCGCTGCGCCACGAATTGCAGGACACGAATATTCACGTCGCTACCATTCATCCCGGTGGCATCAAAACTAAAATCGCCGCCAGCGCCAGACTCGGCACATTTGCGGACAAAGCGGAGTACGCTGAGGCTTCCAGCAAATTCGACGATGTGACACCGACGACACCGGAAAAAGCGGCAGAGCGCATCGTGCGCGGCATTTTGCGTAACGAAAAGCGTATTATGATTGGTTATGATTCGCGCCTGATTGCGGTGATTCAAAGAATCCTGCCCGTCAGCTATTGGCGCATCATTGGTCCGTGGTTTGAGAAAAAGCTAGGAAAAAGTTAAGGAGTTCAAATGCCTAGTTGGCAATCTCGATTATTACAAATTTATCTTCGCCGGACTCTCAAAAAACGGCTTGGCGATGATGAACAAAAAACTGCTGCCTTCGCGCGCAAAAAATATGGCAACGAAGCCATGGCGGCGCGGATGACTCCAAAAGATGTGAGCATCAATCCGATCAATGAACATGGTGTGATCGGCGAATGGGTCTGGTGGGAAGGCGACCACGATGAGCGTGTAATTTTTCATTTGCACGGCGGAGCCTACATCGCCTGTTCACCCAAAATTTATCGTGGCTATAACGCCGCGTTAGCCAAACTTTCCAAGACGCGAATTTTTTCGCTGGACTATCGCCTGGCTCCTGAACATCGCTTCCCAGCTCCCGTTGAAGATGCGCTACGAGGCTATCGCTGGCTGTTAACACAAGGAATTCCTGCGAACAAAATTATCTTCAGCGGAGATTCTGCCGGAGGCGGATTAACGCTGGCTACGCTGGTCGCATTGCGTGACGCAGGTGATCCGTTGCCTGCGATGGCGGTGTGCCTGTCACCGTGGACGGATATGACGGGTAGTGGAAATTCTAAAATCACCAATAACGAAAGTGATGTCATGTTCTGGGGCGAGTCCGGCGACAAATTCGCAAACATGTATTTGCAATCGGCTGATCCGACCAATCCACTGGCTTCGCCGCTTTTTGCTGATTTAACAGGGCTTCCACCGCTATACATTTACGTCAGCGATACGGAAATGCTGTTGGATGATTCTGTCCGTATTGCCGAACGCGCCCGTCAATACGGCGTCGAAGTCAAATTAGTCATCGAAAAATCGCAGCCCCACGTTTGGCCTATCTTTGTCAAATTAATTCCTGAAGCCACCGCTACCTTGAAAGACATTGCGCAACACATCAGACAAGCGTAAAACATTGGCGGTCTGGCAGGCTTCAGACTCTTTCTACTACTCATAATTTTTAGGAGTTCAGATGATTACTTATCAACTTTCGGGCGAATTAAAATCTGCGGTGCAAGCGACAATTGATGATTGGCAAAGTAATAAAAAAATCCAACGTTTATGGGCGCATGATGCAACCCTATGGACGAATGCCGACGAAGCAAGCTGGCTGGGCTGGCTGGATATTGTTGACGCGCAACTGGCGAATACTTCACTTTTCAAAGCCTTTGCAGAAGACGTGAAACAATCTAGCTTCAAAAATATTTTGTTGCTCGGCATGGGAGGTTCCAGCCTGTGTCCCGAAGTTTTGAAATTGACTTTTGGTAAAGTTGAAGGCTTCCCCGAAATTCATGTGTTGGATTCAACCGATCCGGCGCAAGTCAAAACACTAGAAAATAAAGTTGATCTGGCGCACACGCTGTTCATCGTCGCCAGCAAATCTGGCAGCACTCTCGAACCCAATATTTTCAATCAATATTTTTACGAACGCGTCAAAGAAATCGTCGGCGCAGACAATGTTGGCAGCCGCTTCATTGCCATTACTGATCCTGGCTCCAGGATGCAACAGGTCGCCGAACGAGACAAATTTCGCCACATCTTTTATGGCTTGCCGAGTATTGGTGGACGCTACTCTGCACTTTCAAATTTCGGGATGATTCCAGCTACCGCAATGGGACTGGATACGACAAAATTTCTAACTTCCGCCAAAAAAATGGTTGAGGCTTGTAAAGCGGATGCTGACAATCCAGGCTTAATGCTAGGAGCAATTTTAGGCACGCTCGCCAATCACGGACGCGATAAAATTACGATTATTGCTTCGCCGGAAATTCACGATTTAGGCGCGTGGATGGAACAGTTGATTGCGGAATCCACTGGAAAAGAAGGTAAAGCCATCATCCCCGTAGATCGTGAGGCAATTGATAACGTCAATGTTTACGGGGTTGATCGGGTCTTTGCGTATGTGCGCTTAACTTCTGCGCCAGATGCAGAACAGGACGCGCAAGTCGCGGCCCTCGAAAATTCCGGTCAACCTGTCATCCGCATTTCCATCAATGACATTTACGATTTAGGTCAACAATTTTTCTGTTGGGAAATTGCGACAGCGGTTGCCGGAGCTGTCATGGGAATTCATCCGTTCAATCAACCCGACGTTGAAGCCAGCAAAATTGAAACGAAAAAACTGACCAGCGAATACGAAGAAAAAGGTTCGTTGCCAACTGAAACGCCGATCTATGCGCGTGACGGCATTGAGCTTTTTACGGACTTGAATAACGCAAAAAAATTAGCTGGCAGTCAACGCTCCCTCGCCGGATATTTGAGAACTTTTTTGAATCAAATCGAAGCCGGAGATTATGTCGCAGTGCTGGGCTATATTGAAATGAACGACGCACACGAAGCAGCCTTACAAACCCTTCGTCACAAACTTCGTGATACTAAAAAAGTGGCGACGTGTTTAGGCTTCGGGCCACGATTTTTGCATTCAACGGGACAAGCCTACAAGGGCGGCCCCAACACCGGAGTTATCCTGCAAATCACTTGCGATGATGCGAATGATTTGCCAGTGCCTGGACAAAAATTTACGTTTGGAATTGTCAAAGCAGCACAGGCACGCGGCGACTTTCAAGTCTTGTCAGATCGCGGACGGCGTGCGTTGCGTGTACATCTTGGCGCGGATGTCGCCGCCGGATTAAAAACATTAGAAGCCGCAATTATTGAGGCATTGTTATAATTATCATCCACGAAAAAAACGAGACAGAATTAACAAGATTGATTAAAGATGAACAGATTATTTCCTGAATTATCTTGTATATCTTGCAAAAAATCCTGTAAATCCTGTCTAAAAATATCTTCGTGAAAAAATCTGAAAGGAATTTATGCAACTTGGAATGATTGGATTAGGCAGAATGGGCGCGAATATGGTGCGTCGTTTGATGCGCGGCGGACACAACTGTGTAGCCTTCGACCTCAACCCTGAAAGTGTCAAAGCCATCGCCGCCGAAGGCGCTACGGGTGCGACATCATTGGATGATTTTGTCTCTAAACTCAGCGCACCACGCGCTGTCTGGATTATGGTTCCGTGTGGTGATCCAACCGAAAAAACGGTGTTGGCGCTGGCTGAAAAACTGCAAGCCGGAGACACCATCATTGACGGCGGAAATTCGTATTTCAAAGACGATGTACGCCGCGCACAAATGCTCAAAGCCAAAGGCATCAATTACGTTGATTGCGGAACCAGCGGTGGCGTCTGGGGCTTGGAACGCGGCTACTGCATGATGGTCGGAGGGCCAACCGAAACAGTGCAGCAGCTTGATCCGATTTTCAAAACGCTCGCACCGGGAACAGGCAATATTGAGAAAACCCCCGGACGCGAAAACCTCGAATCTACCGCCGAAGAAGGCTACTTGTATTGCGGGCCATCGGGCGCAGGACACTTCGTCAAGATGGTTCACAACGGCATTGAATACGGTCTGATGCAGGCGTATGCCGAAGGCCTCGACATTTTCCGCAACGCCAATCTTGAATCATTGCCCGCCGAACATCGCTACGATTTCAACATCGCCGACATTGCCGAAGTCTGGCGGCGCGGCAGCGTCGTCGGTTCCTGGCTGCTTGACTTAACCTCAATGGCGTTAGCAGAAAATCCGTCACTCTCAAATTATTCCGGCTTCGTTCAGGATTCCGGCGAGGGACGTTGGACGATTCAAACTGCAATTGATGAGGCTGTTCCCGTAGATGTCTTAGCGACTTCACTGTTCGCCCGCTTCCGCTCCCGTCAGGATCAAACGTTTGCGGATAAAGTGTTGTCAGCAATGCGCAATAAATTTGGCGGACATATTGAGAGACCAACAGGGGGATGATAAAACTTCAGATGAGAGATAATTTTTGTATCAGAGTATTCACCTATAGAAAGTGCCAAAACTAAGAGAGGTAAAATGACTTTGGAAGTAGCACAACAAGAAGAACTATCTGAGAATATAGTCAATGATAATGGCACAGGTATCGAACCTGAGGATATTGAATCAGAGCAAATGATAACGAGTCCATTTGATCCTGCCCTTATTAGCGTCAATACAAAACCAATGACGATTGATTTGCTAATCAAACGAATGCAGGAAGGAGAGATTCAGCTTGCCCCTGATTTTCAACGACAAGGGGGCATCTGGGATGATGGAGCACAAAGTAGGTTGATAGAATCCTTACTGATTAGAATTCCCTTACCTGCCTTTTATTTCGATGCGACCAATGATGAAGAATGGATTGTTGTAGATGGGCTTCAACGACTGACCACACTTAAACGCTTCGTAATTGCAAAAGCATTCGCACTCAAGAAATTAGACTTTCTCACGGAATATGAAAATAAGAAGTATGATGAGCTACCTCGCAGTTTGCAGCGTCGAATAAATGAAACTCAAGTCACAGTTTACTTAATTGAAAAAGGGACTCCGCCAAAAGTCAAATTTACTCTTTTTAAGCGAATTAACACCGGAGGGCTACCACTTTCTACTCAAGAAATTCGACATGCACTAAATCAGGGTGAAGCGACAAAACTACTTGTTAAATTAAGTAAGTCAACTGAATTCCGAATAGCTACAGTTAATAGTATCCGTGATGAGAGGATGGCAGACAGAGAATGTGTACTACGTTTTTTAGCATTCACTATTAGTTCACCTGATAGCTACAAAGAGGATTTAGATAATTTCTTAAATGTGGCAATGGAGACTTTAAACCTGATGAATCCGGCTCAACTGTCAAATTTAGAAACTAGATTTTTATGCGCAATGAAGACTGCGTCAGAGATTTTTGGGAAAAATGCCTTTCGCAGGCCATCTCAAAGTGGGGGGCATTCACCCATAAGTAAGGCACTTTATGAAGTCTGGGCTGTTAATCTTGCAGCATTAACGAATTCACAGACAAAATTACTCATTGAAAGAAAAGATACTGTAAATTCTAGCTTTCTTGAATTACTCAAAGAACGTGAATTCGATAATGCGATCTCACAAAGTACGGGTGTGACAAGAAAGGTAAAATACCGATTCAAAGCAATCCAAAAACTAATTGAGGAGGTGTTAAAGTGATAAGCCAACTTCGACTAAAAAACTTCAAATGCTTCGCCGATCAAAATCTTGAGATGAAAGTATTAACATTGCTTTCAGGCTTGAATGGCACGGGTAAATCATCCGTGATTCAATCATTACTATTACTCCGTCAATCCTATCAACAAGGGCGATTACCGGAAAAAGGTTTAGCATTGACTGGTGACCTTATTTGGATCGGCACGGCAAGGGACGCTCTGTTTGAAGGTGCACAAGAAATGCAGATTGGATTCAAAGTTTCTTGGGATAATGACGCTGTAGCAGAGTGGAATTTTGACTATAACCGTGATTCTGATTTTATTAGGCTGGTCTCTGACCCAGTAAAAAAAGAAATATTTGATACAAGTTTGTTTAATGACAATTTTCATTATTTACAGGCTGAGCGAATTGGACCGCGTACCTCTTTTAAGATGTCTGATTATCAAGTACGACAACATCGTCAGATTGGTACAAGAGGGGAATTTGCCGCGCATTTTCTTTCCTCATTTGAGGACGAGAAAATACCAAACCATTCGCTGAATCACCCTTTGGGTAAATCATTACAACTTAGGTCACAGGTAGAAGCCTGGCTCGGTGAAATTAGCCCCGGCACTCGTTTGAGCTTAAAACCTCACTCAGGCATGGATTTAGTGGAACTGCAATATTCATTTAGCACTGGAAAATTATTAAGCAATCAATATCGCCCTACTAATGTTGGCTTTGGTATTACATATACTCTGCCGATTCTTGTCGCAATTTTGTCAGCGAAGAAAGGTTCCCTCTTATTAATTGAGAACCCGGAAGCTCATCTTCACCCTAAGGGGCAGGCACGTATGGGAGAGCTAATTGCCCGTGCTGCAAGTGCGGGAGTGCAAATTATTGTTGAATCTCATAGCGACCACCTCCTCAATGGTATGCGGATGTCTGTTCATTCAGGAAAGATTAAACCTGAGCAGGTGAAGCTTTATTATTTCACACGGAAGGAAGGGGAAACACAGGCATATAGCGATGTTATCTCACCAAGAATTGATCAAGATGGGCGCATTGATAAGTGGCCAGAGGGATTTTTCGACGAATGGGATAAAAGCTTAGACGAGTTACTAAAGCCAAGGAGAGCCTAAATGAACTTAGAGATGGTGATGAATGAACTTTCCGTGCGACACTCAGCCCCAAGTATAACAACTGCGAAAGAATGGATGAAAGAGTTTATCTCTACGATTACAAGCGCAACAGGTCAAGGAGTCAGCAGAGTACTTAGGACAGATGAGTACTTTCAAAATACGTCTCTTGCTTCAGGGTACTCAATAATGCAATGGTGGAACGATGGGAGTGTTGACCAAGACGAGCGGCGGTTTTTCAAATCGCTAATTACAAAAACACCA
>JAYVRW010000095.1:0-6937 GCA_043775925.1 Blastocatellia bacterium | reverse complement strand
CAGTACAAAATTCTACTTGAAAAATATTCAATTTCGCCGAAGCTTTGATTTGTTTCAAATCAGGATCAATAAATAAGCTGACAAAAATTCCCTGCTTGCTCAATGCGTCCACAGCTTTTTTGACGGCAGTCAAATTCGCAATCACATCCAGACCGCCTTCTGTAGTTATTTCCTGCGGACTTTCCGGCACGAGCGTGACAACATCCGGTTTGAGGTGTGAAGCAATTTCTACCATTTCATCCGTTGCCGCCATTTCGACATTAAGATGCGTCACGACCACTTGTTTGAGCGCGATCAAATCGTAATCCTGAATGTGACGGCGATCACTGCGCAGATGTGTAGTGATTCCGTCGGCTCCGGCTAATTCGCAAATTACCGCTGCCGAAACCGGATTTGGTTCGTTGGTGCGACGCGCTTGTCGAATGGTTGCGATATGGTCAATATTTACGTTAAGTCTTTTCATTTTTTATAAAGCTCTGACAGAAGCCTGAGCTTGCGAATCATACTTGCCATTGACATCATTCCAGCGAATTTTTAAAACTTCGCTGAAGACTTCCACGGTCGCCGCCAACATCGTGACCTTAGATCCTTCGACGTGACGCCATACGACCGGAGTTTCTTTCCATTTCCAGCCCTGCTTATTGGCGATAAATAAAACTTCAGGATCAAAGCCGAAACCTTCAATTTGCTGCAACGGAAAAATTGTTTGCGAAGCTTGTCGCCGAAAGGCTTTGAATCCGCATTGTGTATCGTTGATGTCCATTCCGGTCATCAACCGAATTAATAAATTTCCGCCGCGTCCGCGCAGCCGTCTTAAAATTGATTGCTCGACTTCAATGACAGAATTATCTACGGCGCGTGAACCGAAGACGACATCGTATTCGTGATTCAAAATTGGATTGATTACTTTCGGGATTTGATCCAGCGGAGTTGCTAAATCGGCGTCCATAAATAAATGAACTTCGCCGCTGGCGTGCAACATCCCCTTTCTTACAGCGTAGCCTTTGCCGCGATTGCCAGGATTTTTCAGCACCAGCAATTTTATTTTTTCAGTTGCGCTGGCTTGAAAACTTTCGGCGATTTTTACGGTATGATCGCTTGATCCATCGTCTACGACAATGATCTCAGAGGTGAAGTCCTGAGCCTTCAAATAATTGAAAGTCTCAGTCAACGTAGAGCCTAATCGTTGTTCTTCGTTATACGCGGGGATGATGATTGAAAGTATGGGCATCGCTTTTTTTCCTATGTCATTCTGCAAGGGAATCTAATGATACCAGTTTTTACACAGCCTGTGGAAATGTCTGCGGAAATTCAATAATTGACGATGCAATCAAATTGATGCTATTAACATTGGTTTTTGCTGCGATTATCAGCCAGTTTTACGAATTTATCAGGAATGCGAAAGGCGCAGATAATCATTTAATTTTTTAATTTTGAAATATCGCAAACGAGAAAGTTTGTACAAATTTTGCAGAGATTTTATGGCGTCATCACTTTCAATTGAAATTAAGCAACGATTGCTCGAATTTGTTTCGCAGGAATTTAATATTGTTTTAGATAACCTGGCTTCTGAAATTCCCCCGAAAACGGAGCTGGGAGATTTAGCTTTTCCCATTGCATTTGAATTAGCCAAACGCATCAAAGCCGCTACGGGAGAAAAGAAAAATCCCCGTGAAATCGCTGCCAAATTATCCGAAGCACTAAACAATATTGACGGCGTAGCCAAAGTCGAAATCGCTGGCGCAGGTTACTTAAATGTCTTTTTCGACCGCGCCAAATTATTTACTACTTTAGTCAACGATTTTGCCGACCCGACCGCGAAACCCGAAACGCAAAACTCGAAACTGATCGTAGAGCATACGTCAATCAATCCCAATAAAGCCGCGCACATCGGACACGTCAGAAATTCAGTTTTGGGTGACACCGTAGTCCGCATTTTAAAAGCGATTGGCGATACCGTCGAAATCCACAACTACATTGATAACACTGGAGTCCAGGTTGCCGATGTCGTAGTTGGCTTCATCCACATCGAAAATAAATCGCTCGCAGAAATCAAAGCCATTGCCGAAAAGCCCGTGAATACACGCGCTGACAGCTTTGATTATTATTGCTGGGATTTATACGCCCGTGTCGGGCAATGGTACGAGGAAGATAAATCACGACTTGAAATCAGAGCGAAAACGTTGCACGAAATTGAGGAAGGCGGAAACGCAACCGCTGAAATCGGAGAATATATTTCAGAGAAAATCGTTGATTGTCATTTGAATACAATGTCGCGGCTGGACATTAGTTATGACTTGCTGGCGCGTGAAAGCGAAATTTTGCATCTCCATTTTTGGGCACACGCTTTTGAGAAGTTAAAAGAAAGCGGAATCATTGTTTTTGAAACCGAAGGTCGCAGCAAAGGTTGTTGGGTGATGCGGGCTGAGGGGAGCGACGGGGCGAGTGAGCGACAGGGCGACGGGGAGAATGAGTCGGAACACGACGCGGATAAAATTATTGTTCGATCAAATGGGACGGTGACGTATACGGGCAAAGACATCGCGTATCATTTATGGAAGCTTGGAAAACTTGGACTGGATTTCCTTTATCGCCCGTTACGTTATGACAATCATAATCAGGTAGTGTGGAAAACAATAAGTAATGATAATGATATACCAATTATTCCGCCAGGAATTGACCCAATTCCGGTTAGTCAACTCATAGGTGAAACACATAATGTGGTATTAGCAAGCCTTGGTTTTAATATTACGAAACCTGATTTTGGCAACGGTACAGCATATCTAAATGTTATTGATGTCGGTCAATCCTATCCACAAGCGAACGTCAAAAAAGCTGTGATGATGCTGGCCGCTTCTGATGAAGAAAAAGCGAAAGTTTCGCGTAGCGCACATCTCGCTTATGAAAAAGTTACGCTCAGTGTTGATGCTGCGAAAGAATTAGGCGTTGATTCCGAAGGCTCCGTTTCCATGTCGGGTCGAAAAGGTTTAGGCGTCAAAGCCGATGATTTAATTGATCGCTTAGAATCCAGTGCTCTTATCGAAGTGCAATCACGTCACACAGATTTAAGCGAAGAATCGCAAAAGAAAATCGCCCATCAAATCGCAGTCGCGGCATTGCGCTATTTCCTGCTGAAATTCACACGCACTTCGATCATCGCTTTTGATTTCAAGGAAGCATTGAGTTTTGAGGGCGAAACCGGTCCATACATTCAATATTCCGCAGTTCGCGCCAATAATATTTTCCGAAAAATCGGACGTACTCCCGATGAAATACAAAAAGATTTTTCAAACATTGATGCCGCCCAAATTAATGAATTCCTATCAGGTGAAAGCGGCAATAATTTATGGTCACTCATTTATTTTGCAGCTCGTTTGATTGATATTGCCGAAGTTGCTGCGCGTAGTTATGAACCTGCGCATGTGGCAAAATATGCGTTTCAGTTAGCCAAGCAATTCAATATTTTCTATCATGATTTTCACATTCTTAGTGAATCTAATGAAACGAGAAAAACTTTATTATTAACGGTCGCAGACATTACGCGCCGCCAATTGGAAAAGGCTTTGTCATTACTGGGAATCGAAACACCTGAGCGAATGTAAACTGTTTTAGAAGTTTCTTAAACGCAAAGAGTCAAAGGGACAAGGGAACAAAAAAAATTAATATCATTTGTTCGTTAGACCCTTTGTCCCTTTGCGTTAAAATCCCCTGTCCGAAAACTATGAAAATCAATCGCACACTCATTGATGAAAAAAAACAGCAACTGGAACGGATCAAGCTTGAGCTAAAGCAGGAATTTGTTGGCATTGATTACATCATTGATGACTTGCTGGATTACATTCAAATCTGGTATCTGATGCCCGAAATTCTGACGCGCCCCATCATCGTAAATTTGTGGGGAATGACCGGAGTTGGCAAAACTGACCTGGTTCGCAAGCTGGTCAGCAAGCTTCATTATCAGGATCGCTTTTGTGAAGTCGAACTCAGCAACAGCGAAAATAGCAGTGGTAGTTGGCGCAATTCTGTCTGGTCAATTCTTGATGATAATGGTTTGAATGATGGGCTACCTTCGATTGTTTTGTTTGATGAAATCCAAAAATTTGCGACGCTTGATTCTACTGGACAACCGCTGCTGAATGTTCGCTATCAGGATTTCTGGGAACTGTTGAGCGATGGAAAACTTGCCAAACGCGACAACAAAGAAGACATCAATCAGTATTTGAATACTTATTTGTTCAGCGCTTCGCAGCGCAAAAAACAATTAGCGCAGGCGACCGAAGAAGGCGTCGAACCAAATCCCTCGATTGGAATCTGGGAGGCGAATCGGTTGAAAAAACTTTTTGATTTGGAACAGGATGCGCTGCAAATTGCGGAGCTGACGACCGATGAAATCCTCGGCGTTTTGCAGGAGCGAAAATCGCGCAAGAAAATTTACGAAGCCGTCAATCACGCGAAAACATTAATCATCATCAGCGGAAATTTAGATGATGCTTTCACGATGTCGAACGCTACCGGCGAAGCGGATATTGACGCTGATATTTTTCATGCCTTCACGGAAAAGATTACGATCATTGATATTAAGAATGCCTTGACGCGAAAGTTTCGACCGGAACAAGTCGCCCGCTTCGGAAATATTCATCTGATTTATAATTCACTGAAGAAAGAACATTTTCAAAAAATTATTGCTAACGAAATCACGCGGATTATCGAAAAAACCAAAACTCATTTTCGGATAGACATCACGGTTGACGACAGCCTGAAACAATTGATTTATCAAAATGGAGTTTTCCCTGCACAGGGCGTTCGTCCGGTTTTTTCCAGCGTCATTGATATTCTCGAAGCCAATTTGAGCAAGCTGTTATTCGATGCGCTCATCGCCCGGTCACGCAAAATTAGTATTGCTTATGATTACGTCAAGCACGAAATCAAAGCCCGCGTCGGAGCCAAGCGCGATGTCGTCATTAAATATGTTGGTCGCATTGATAAAATTCGTGACAGCAATTTAGCCGATTTAATTTCCAATGTTTCTGTTCACGAAAGCGGTCATGCCGTGGCGTATGCTGTACTTTTTGGATTGGCTGCGTTGCAGTTGAAATCGAAAGTAGCTTCGACCTATGTCAGTGGTTTCACCTTCCCACATCAGATTTATCAAACGCGCAAAAGCCTGCTTGATAAAATCAAAGTTTATCTGGCGGGAGGTTTGGCAGAAGAAATTATTTTCGGTAAAGATCGCGCTACGGTTGGACGCGAAAATGATCGTGAAGAGGCTACGAAGTTGGCGATAGGTTACATTCGCCGTTACGGTTTTCACGATGATTTTCAGGCGTACTACACGAATGAACCCGGCAACTCGATGGATTTGGATGTGACCGATGCTGCGATAGAAAAACTGATGCGCAAGATGGCGAAAGAGACGACGGAAATCCTGAAAAAACATCGTCCATTCTTGGAAGAACTTTCTACAGAATTACTGGCGCAGGGCAGCCTGACTTCTGCCCAGATTGCGGAAGTCGCAGCGAATAATAAAGTCGAAGTTCAGGTGAAAGAAGAAGGTTATTTACACATCGAAAATTACGAGAATTATTTGAATTAACGGCAGAAGCCCGACTGTTAAGGAGGGCAACAGTACTCTGGAAATAGTTTGTTTTGTATTGTTGCCCTTGTTAACACGCGGGCTTCTGCCACAATCCTGAGGTCTACGTTTATGAAATACTTTTTAGTTTTGTTTACTGTCTTTTCTACGATGCTAATCGCTGCCTGTAATCAACCATCAGCCTCACAAACAAATGGCGAAATTGCTCCCTCGAATGCTGATTTCAGTAAACTCGTAGATCAATATTTTGATGGACTCAACAAGTTCTATCCGTCGAATGCAACGTATCAGGGAATTCATGATTTCGATACGCAACTGGAAGATTATTCACAGGATTCTGTAGCGAAGCGCGTCAAATTCTTCAAGGAATATGAGCAAAAGTTTAAGGCAATTGACGCGGCAAAATTTAAGGCGAACGAGGCTGCTGACCGCGAAATTATGTTGAGCAGCATCAAAGGTTCGTTGCTGGAACTGGAAAGCATCAAGCAGTGGGAAAAGAATCCTGACATTTATAGCAGTGGCATTACGAGCAGCGTCTTCACGATTATGAGCCGCAACTTCGCGCCGCCGGAAGTGCGATTGGCATCCATTATTGCGCGACAGAAATTGATGCCAAAAGTTTTCGATGATGCACGAGCCAACCTGAAAAATCCTCCGAAGCTTTATACCGAAGTTGCGATCCAACAAATTCCCGGCATTATCAGCTTCTTCAAAACTGATTTACCTTCGGCTTTCAAGGAAGTCAAAGACACTGCGTTGTTAGCTGCGTTTGCACTTTCAAATCAAGCAGTCATTGATGCGCTGGAAAAGTACGGCAAGTTTTTGAAAACTGAATTAATGCCAAAATCTACCGGTGATTTTCGCATTGGCGAAGATAATTATCGTAAGAAACTTCTGTACGATGAAATGGTAGATTTGCCGCTGGATCGTTTATTACAAATCGGCGAAGAAAATCTACGAGCGAATCAGGAAGCCTACAAACAGGCGGCTTTCAAGCTTGATCCGAACAAAACACCACAACAAATTTTAGCTGACCAAGCCAAAGATCATCCCGCGCCGGAAAAACTTTTAGAAGAATTTCGCGGTACGTTGACAGGTCTGGTCAAATTTATTGAAGACAAAAAAATCATCACGATTCCTTCCCCTGTCCTGCCGATTATCGAAGAAACTCCACCGTTTATGCGCGCCGTCACGATGGCTTCGATGGATACGCCGGGGCCTTACGAAGCCAAAGCCAAAGAAGCATATTTCAATGTGACGTTGCCGGAAAAAAACTGGAAGCCCGCGCAAGTGGCAGAACACATGGCGGGATTCAATTACGGCACGATTATGGCGACGGCGATC